>CATITW010000338.1 GCA_949547975.1 Cryomorphaceae bacterium
ACTATAGAACAGCCGACAGCTACCGATAGAATCGCGCTCATCTATGCCAATGGAACGATCGGTAATGGCTCAGGAGACGAAAATAGCATCGGGACCAAAAATATCATCAAAGCCTTGAGAAAAGCCGACGACAACAAACGTGTTAAGGCGATCGTGCTGCGCGTCAACAGTCCTGGTGGGAGCGCACTGACTTCAGACATGATTCACCATGCTATTGAAGAGATCGAAAAACCCGTGATCGTGAGTCAAGGAAATTATGCTGCATCTGGGGGGTACTACATCAGCTGTAATGCCGACGCCATATTCACGAACTCTACCACCGTCACCGGTAGTATCGGAATCTTTATGAGCTTGTTCACCGGAGAGGAATTGCTAGAAAACACGTTAGGCTTGCACGTCGCCGAGGTGAAAACACATCCGTTAGCAAATTTCCCAGCCTTACATAAACAGCCCAGCGAAGGGGAATATGCCGTGCTGCAAAAGATGATCGACCGAGGCTATGCCGACTTCACAGGTAAAGTGGCCGAGGGCAGAAACATGAGTATGGACGATCTGTTGCCGCTTTGTGGCGGTCGCGTTTGGACGGGGAAAGACGCCAACGAGCTCGGTCTTACGGATCTTGAAGGGAACCTCAGCGATGCCATCGCCTATGCGGCGAAACAGGCAGAGCTGACCGACTACCGCATCTATGAACTGCCTAGAGTGGAAGATCCAATCGACAAGTACCTGAAAGCCTTTTCGAACACTTCTTTAGTGCGTGGGGTTAGTTCAACATCATGGCTAGATAAGCTGCTGGACCACCCGGCAGTGTATGAGCTGCAATATTTAACTGAAAACCCGGGGCTACAAGCAAAATTGCACCCGCTCTATTCGAACTTTTAATGGCGAAAAACCAGGTATTTGCGGAACGATTGTATTACATCCTAGGTGCACTCTTTATTGCTGCATTGATCACCTGTAATCTCATTGCGAATAAGTTCATCAGTATAGATCTGGGTTTCAAAACCTTTGTCATTAGTGCTGGAGTTTTGCCTTACCCGCTGACCTTTTTGATTACGGATATCTTAAGCGAATTGTACGGGCGAAAACGCACCACCCACGTGGTACTTAGCGGACTTTTTGCCTCGGTATTTGTTCTATTCATTCTATGGCTCGGTGCCCAATTTCCTGCGATCGACGGATCTCCTGTGGACGATGAGACGTTTAACAGCGTATTTCAAAACGCCTGGCGTGTGATTGCTGCTTCTATGTTTGCGTACCTCGCAGCACAGCTGGTCGACGTGCGTTTATTTCATTTCTGGAAAGGCCTCACTAAGGGACGTATGTTATGGGTGAGAAATAATTTCTCTACCATCATTTCGCAACTCATCGACACCACCTTAGTCGTATTCGTGTTGTTCGTGGGTGTAGAGTCTACGGAGACCATGACCGGATACATCATGGACGGATGGCTGTTTAAGATACTTTGCGCATTGCTGGATACGGTCCTTATTTACGCGTTTATGGCATGGGCACGCCGATTTTTCGGACTGCGGTTGGGTCAAGAAATCCGTTTGTAGTTTTTGGCCGAAGCGTCAGACTACTCGACCTCAAGTCGCACCATAAAACCATCATGGCTGCGCACGTTAAATACACCCGAAGAGGTGATCAAGTATTGGCCTCGGATGCCTAAGAGCGTTCCTTCCCAGCTTTGACCCGCTTCTTTGAAACTCATGCTTTTTACTTTGTCCAATTCAAAGTCTCCAGGATATTGAAGATTCCAAACTTCATCGTCGCCTGTGGCGTAGGCTTGTAGCTCTTTCGGCAGCACAGAAAGTGCATGTACACGGGCCTTTGACAGGTCCTCGTCCGAGGGGGTCCCTTTGAGCATCTCGCGCCAAGAGGTTTTATCGGTAAAGTGGCCCTTGAGAGCGACTTCAGCCTCCCCTGCAAGATACCGGTTCGGCGTTTCAAGGAGTTTCACCGCTTGCGCAGCGCCTTGGTCCATCCAGCGGTAGGGAACCTGACTGTGACGAGTTACGCCGACTTTGATGCGGTCCGTTTTTGCGAGGTACACAAAATGAGGTTGCAACTGGAGTCGCTTTTCAAATTCGAGATCGCGCTCTTCGATTCCTAGATGAGCTTTGCTCAATTCAGGTTTCATGATCGATGGGGAGGCTTCGGGTTTGGTAAAGAAACATTCGCGGCAAAAGTTCTGGCGGTAGACCTCAGGAACTAATTGGCCACAGAAACACGTGTGATTGCCCTCGAAAGTCATGCGTAATTTACGTCCGATCAAGCTGTTCATAACGAGTAAATCACCGCCCAATTTTAACCGATAACGAATCGTGGAATCAAAACTGTTGGACATTTTCTTTAAAGGACCTTCGAATAGCATTTTCTCTTATTTTTATCCAACACAAACCACCTAGACCTTAACCAGATTGTCGTGTTTTATTCTCTAGTCAACAAAGTTATACGC
>CATITW010000339.1 GCA_949547975.1 Cryomorphaceae bacterium
ACAGGTTTTGAAATGCGCGCGACACCGGTGAGCGGTGAGGGGCAAGAAAATGACACCCTATGCACTGGTAGTAGCAGTCCTCTGTATTTTTGTGTTGATGAAACGGGGGTTATCAGCACCGGGGATTGCGCTCCACAATCTTGTTGGTGACATTGATATTCGAGGTGGATTTAGGCTGCATCAAGATTAAGGGTAAGTACCTAAGCGGAAAGTAGGTAGAAGTCGTTATGGTGAATGTGTCGGTCAACGCAAGTTCTTTTCCCCGAAAGCTAAGCTGGTATCTCTGGTTAGCGTGCTGTGGACTGGTGGTGTGTGACTCTGTGCTGACATTCCACGACGTTACAGGCTACTACGTCTTCTATCGTGTTTTCGATATGACGCGAGAGGAGACTATCCCAAATTGGTATGCGTCGATCCTGTTGTTCTGCATCGCAATTACCTGTGTGCTGACCTATGCAATTCAAAGGCTTCGAGTTGAGAGGCATGAAGCTGTTCCGTGGCTGTTTTTCGGTGGATTCTTTGCGTTTTTGTCCATGGACGATGGCGCAAAAATTCATGAGCGCCTTGGCACTTTTTTCCGGGAGCTAGCCGAGGATGGAGGTGGCATATTTACCACGTTCCAACCACTACTCGAGGCCGCGTCAACGTACTCTTGGCAGGTTTTTGTGTTACCAGGTTTCCTGTTTTGTGGGTTTTTTATGCTGCTCTGGGGTTTCGCTAATATTCCAGTACGCCAGACTCATGGATGGGTCTTGTTGGGCGGCGTTGCGATTGCAGTAGCACTGGGTCTGGATTACTTTGAGGGTCTTGTCGACAATGACGTGATAGACCTCAGTGACCGAGCCTTATCGGAATACACCATCGAGCACTATCAACGGGTCGTAGAAGAATTTTTAGAAATGACAGGCTTTGTCTGCATCCTGCATGGGTTGTGGATTCATCTTCTAAGTTTGGAGTCTGAAATACAGCTATTGGTTATTCATTCGGAGCGTTAGGCCGAATCTCAAGAGGTCGCTGCGGCGAATTCCCAGGTGAGATACAGCGGGCTGGTCCATGATGAGCATCCTACGAGGGCAATAAAAAAACCTATTGTCACCCTGGACCAGTAATGATTGTAGCGAGAGAGAATCCACAGCTTTAGCGCGGTTCCTCGAGCTAAAAAGTGCCAAAGACTTGGATCGCATTGGCCACTAAAAGGCAGCAGATTGCTTAAATATGTAAGGCATCAATGAGGTGTAGCGGGAATGGTTCGTCGCTCGCATATGTGTTTGAAAAATCCGACCAACACGTCATCGGCAGAGCGCTAACTTTTACTCATTGACACCCTTTGCTACTAACGCCCATCTTACTGGCTCCGCTAGGTTTGTCCCATGTTGGCGCGAAAGTACATTTGCTCGCATCATCCGTAAGTTGTATGTAAAAGGTCTGCTTGTAGTCCGCAGCGGTCAGATTAAACGATACCGAACACATTCCGCTGCTGGCCGTGCCATCGCCGGTGCAGTACTTATCCGTTGGGTTCAATGTCACAACCGCCGTCGTATCCTCAAAAATCTTATCGTCCTTACACTTTGCGTTGGGAGATTTCCCACTCTTTGAAAAGCCAAAAGCACAAAAAGAGGTGGATACGCTAGCCGTGAACGCACCGGAGCTCGGGCACGCCATATTGGTCCCCTTAATTTTCAGCTCTGCCTTCTTTCCTTTAGAACCCCACGACGCACCCTTGCTCTTGCTCTTGCTCTTGCCCTTACCACTGCCACTAAAGATTGAAGTCGTGCACGCGGGAATTGAATCGTCGGTGCCCATGAATACTGACAGGGCCTCACGATCCCCCGCAATGGCCGTCTTCAAGGCGATCTTGTTAGTGCCATCCATAATGGCGTAGTCACCACTAGTCTTGAT
>CATITW010000340.1 GCA_949547975.1 Cryomorphaceae bacterium
ACAGGTTTTGAAATGCGCGCGACACCGGTGAGCGGTGAGGGGCAAGAAAATGACACCCTATGCACTGGTAGTAGCAGTCCTCTGTATTTTTGTGTTGATGAAACGGGGGTTATCAGCACTGGGGATTGCGCTCCACAGTCTTGTTGGTGATTACTGGTGCTTTACTTGCCTCTTTCGTGGTGTTCGCTTGTAGTTGGGTTCGTTTGAGTCATTGGGGGAGCACATGCTTACTTTTGAAGTAAACGAGTATTTATTGCCGAAAAAGCTGTTCTGGTATTTGTGGTTTGTTTGCTGTGGATTAGTCGTGTGTGATTCCGTATTCACATTTCACGACGTCACGGGCTACTACGTTTTCTATCGTGTTTTCGATATGACAAGAGAGGAGAGCATCCCTAATTGGTATGCCTCAATTCTTCTATTCTGCATTTCACTCACCTGTGCTCTTACATACGCTATTCAAAGATACCGCGTTGAGAGACATGTCGCAGCGCCGTGGTTGTTTTTTAGCGCCTTTTTCATCTTTTTGTCGATGGATGATGGCGCAAAAATTCACGAGCGTCTGGGCAGTTTTTTTAGGGAACTTACGGAGGAAGGCAGTGGTGTGTTCACAGTTTTCCAACCCCTGCTGGAGGCCGCATCTACTTACTCTTGGCAAGTCTTTGTATTGCCAGTCTTCCTCTTCTGCGCCTTTTTTATATTGCTATGGGGATTCAACAATATCTCGGTACCTGGAACACACCGATGCATGATCTTGGGCGGATTCTTCGTAGCAATTGCTTTGGGATTGGACTACTTCGAGGGTCTTGTCGATAACGAGGTGATTGATCTTGATGGAAGGGCTCTGTCTGTAGACGCCATAGAGCATTACCAGCGCGTCTTAGAAGAGTTTTTAGAAATAACAGGTTTTCTTTGTATCCTTCGCGGACTGTGGATACACCTATTGAGCTTGGAATCTCAAATAAGCCTGTCAGTACGTGAATTTGGGAATTAGGTTTGATCATACGATTTCATACAGGCGTGCCTACCGCGCATTTTCATGGCGCCGCCTAATTTATGGAACATTGATCACTGGGCTAAGGACAGCAACCCAATATCCCGCGCGGCGATATCCACCGCAGTAAATTCGAGGGGACTTTATCGGTTGGCAGACACATCGGTGCGCCCACTGTCCAATCCGTTTGCTCCCACGCGATTTGAGTATAGATCGCCAATTAGGGTCGATGTTTCAAACCAACTTGATCGACACTAATACTTGCCCACAACCTAGCTACTGCTACTGCTACTGCTACTGCTACTGCTACTGCTACTGCTACTGCTACTGCCACTGCTACTTCCGTTGCAGCTTTTACTGCTTACACCGCCACTACTTCTGCTACTACTGCCACCATTATTTTTATCCCATGAAGGGCCTTTTGTGCACAAGCTCGCGTCGTTTGTCAGCTGGATATAAAATTTTTGTTTGTAGTCACTAGCAGTAAGATTAAACGTGACTGAACACATCCCGGAGCTGGCGGTACCATTGCCCGTGCAGTACATATTAGTGGGGTTCAAGGTAACGACAGAGGATGTGTCCTGAGATATTTTGTCGCGTTTACACTTCGCTTTCGAGGCTCCGCTCTTTGACCGTTCAAAATCGCAAAAAGATGTCGATATCGTGGCTACGAATTGCCCGTCGTTGGGGCAGGTCATGTCGGTCCCATAGATTTTTATCTCAGCATTTTTTCCCTTGCTACCCCATGACTTACTTTTGCTACTCCCAACGAAGGGGAGCGTCGTGCACGCTGGAATTGAATCGTCGGTGCCCATGAATACTGACAGGGCCTCACGATCCCCCGCAATGGCCGTCTTCAAGGCGATCTTGTTAGTGCCATCCATAATGGCGTAGTCACCACTAGTCTTGAT
>CATITW010000341.1 GCA_949547975.1 Cryomorphaceae bacterium
AAATTCCGATTCCAGCTGCCCCTCGATGGACCAGGTACCAACGATAGAAACATAGGGGTGCCAACCGATGTGAAAGGGCATGATGCGGTTACTGGAATTGGTTACCGAAATGTATTGTGACAAACCGTCTTCACGAAGTTCGTAGCGAATAGAAATCTGACAGGAAAATGGATAATAGGGCTTTGATCCGTCGTACTTCCAAACTGCGGAAATCCCCTTCGCGTCAAGGCTCAGCTCAAAATCTTCATACGCCGAAAGTCCATGAATCGCACTGTCGGTATCTGGATCGTTCTGAGGCCAAAGCCACTGCTCTGCTTCAAAACTGAAGCGATTACCCCTTTGTAATCTGGCTGGAAACGGAAATAAGAGGTGGCCTGTTTTCCACTGATCGCACGCGGAGGGAGAATCAAATTCCGGGACAACCTCTACCCCCTTCCATCGGAAAGAACATAAGGCCGCACCTTTTGAGCTGACCACAAAGGAACCGTACGTCGTGCTGTATTCTAATCTCATTCAGGCAAATCCTTTGGGCCGATTTCGCACCGACCACAGTTGCCCGAAAATAGCTATTCGTGGTGAGAAACGCTTGGGGAATCGAATTCTTCCTTTTTCTTGGCGAGACCGAAACGATACTCCTTGGTTCCCGTACGTATTCCGTTTACTAAAAAGATAGACAGTAAGTTCACCACACCCACGGCAAGAATTTCCCAAACCGCACTAGCCTCAATCATTACTTTGTAAGAGAGCACATAAATAGCGCCGCCCAGTACGACTTTCCACCAGCGTACACGGGTATGAACTTCAAAAACTTTAGGAATATCAGCATCTTGAAATTCAGGGCCGCGCCACAATAATTCTAGACCTTTCAGAATACCGTAACGCTTAAAATTTAACGCCAATTTCTTAAAGAAAAACAGCTGAATATTCACGAAATCACGCTGCGGCAATGCAGTTGTTAAACCGTACATCGGTCGCTCCTGCTTGGACGCGTAGCTTCCAAAGAGCTTATCCCAAATAATAAATACACCTCCATAGTTTTTATCAAGGTACTGCTCGTTCGAGGCGTGGTGCACCTTGTGATGGGCCGGCATGACTAAAAAATGCTCCAATACAGGAATACGATCGATAAACTCCGTGTGCAGGTAATACTGGTAAAAGGCATTGAGGTAGCTGCTCATGATCACGTATTCCACAGGGAATCCGACCAAAACTAAGCCGCTGTACATCACACTGCGAATTCCGAAGCCTAGTGGAGAAAGGGCAAAATTTACACTCAGGTTGTACTCCTCACTTTGGTGGTGTACCAGGTGAATCCCCCACATCAGCGAAACACGGTGGCCGGCTCGATGGAAAATGTACCACACGAGATCCACGGCAAAGAAGGTTAAAACGAACGTCCACCCGTTTTCAGGAAGCTGCTTGACCCAATCAATACTCACGGTTTCATGAACTAGAAATAAGGCACGTTCGGTGAGGTATAAACCTATTAATCGGTCAAAAAAACCAAGGGACATGTTCAGCGCCGTTTGCTCCAACGTAATGGGCATACCGCGCTTGTGTAAAAAGTAAAATTCTAACAAAAACAGACCTAATCCGATAGGTACAATGATGAACATGAATCCGAAACTCATGAGATGTGGCTTTTAGGTTAAAGGAACGGGCGAGTGGGGACTCGACCTGTTTTACCTAAATGCAATCCACATGCCAAAAAAGACGACTTGAACATTAAAAAAATGAAAACTCTTACTCGTCTTTGAACGGACTGCGAAGTTCAAAGTCCTTCGGGGTATAGCGCCGCGCCGCTACAGCTAGTGCAGATTTAAACAGCACGCTCTCCGTATAGAACGAAAAATAATTGTGTTCCGGTACCGCGCCGTAGGTGCTCTTGATCTCCGTGGCTGTTCTTCCGAGATTGATTTTTGAAACCCCAGCTTCAATGCCTCGTTGAATCACAGAGAACATCGCAAAACTGTACATATTTGCTGGCGCATCTTCAGCAGCCCCATAATGCATCGCACGTAATGTATCGCCGTCGTGAACCGTGGAAATAAACGCGACCAGTCTCCCCTGGTCGTAAAAACCTTCGATCTGAAAATCCGATCCAAACATCCCCTCAAAACGTTCCAAAAGAAGGGTCAAATCTGCGGGCAAAACCACCACCTTATCCATGAGTGTAGCCTCAAGAAGTGCGGCACACTCTTCGTAATGTGCAGCATCTAACCACCGCTTTTCCAATACGCTGTCTAACTGCAACGCCTTTCTCAAACGCTGCCTGTACTTTTTCTTCATCGAGACTGCATACTCCTCAAAACTGCTCCATACGTTCTCGATCACCATCAAAGGCTCCCCCTTAAAACTGCGCCAATTTTGGTCTTCCACCGGAGCGCTCGTGATCACCACATTCAAAGAATTCGCACGCAATCCCTTCGAGCGAACTAGAGAGGCAGCCTCGGAAGCGGTCAATATCCAAAAACCAGGCAACCACGGAGAACCTACGGTCTCAAAGCAGCCTTTGCGCAGGAACCTATTGAGTAAGTACAAGCCACGTTTCTTCAAATAACTCCCGTTGCTCTTCCTAAATTCTGGCGTACACACCGGTACCTCAGCGCTGTCACCTAAGGGGATACTACGGCCAGGGATTTGTGTGTAGAGGGACTTTTGCGGGGAAGTAGTCATTATTCAATGAAAATTGGAATACTTTTATCTAAATCAAGCTATCGGAAATGTTCATACCCAACGCTTTTCAAAAGCAACTGTTCGAAGAAATTTTCA
>CATITW010000342.1 GCA_949547975.1 Cryomorphaceae bacterium
AAATAACTGGGTCGGAGTGGTCTGAAATTTCTACCGCCTGTAGCGCAATGCGGTGCGCTGGTTTTCCGAAACACAAAAAACCGGCATTGCCGTTACGCTCGAGAACAAACCGCACGGCACTCAATACGAATTCTTCCCAACCCTTTTTAGCATGCGAACCTGCCTCTGTAGCACGTACGGTCAATACGCTATTCAGCAAGAAAACACCCTGTGATGCCCAAGGCCTCAAGTCTCCGCTCGAAGGCAAATCAACATCCAAGTCGGAACTGTATTCTTTAAAGATGTTGCGTAGAGATGGAGGAACTTTAACGCCCTCTCTAACGCTAAATGACAGCCCCATAGCCTGATTCGGACCGTGGTACGGATCTTGACCCAGTAGAATGCATTTTATTTTTTCCGGTCGAACCGCGTGGAAGGCGGCAAATATTTCCTCTTTTTTGGGATGTACTGTTTCATGGCGGTATTCCGCTTCCACAAAGGCGGATAGCTCCTTCCAATAGGGCTTCTGAGACTCGGCTTGAAAGAAGTCGTGCCAACCCTCTGGAGCTTTTGTGAAAAGGAAAGTGTCCATTCTGTAAGATGTTTGCGCTGTGAGCGTTATTTTTACAATTCGCAAAGTACGCGAACAACTTAATAACTCACTATGAAAAAAGCAGTTACCATCGCGATAGTAGCCGTAGCGGCCTTAGCCCTTTCCTCTTGTGGAACGGCAGAAAAATGTCCATCGTACTCTCATGTTGAGCTTTCTACGCAGCAAGGATAACGAGGGCGAATCTCCGAAAGGAATTCAGTTCGAACACCCGCAGTCTTTCGAAGAATTAGCGGGTTTTCTGCGTTATAAAGGCACCACCTTTATTTACAAGCACAGCACTCGGTGTAGCGTAAGTTTATTTTCCATGCGCCGCTTGAATCAGGTGAACTCCATTGAGAATGAGCAGTGGCTGTACTTAGATGTGGTGGCTGATCGCAGCATGTCCATGGCGCTTGCTGAAGAGCTCGGTATTCGACATGAAAGTCCACAACTCATCATGCTCAAAGACGGCAAAGTGATCGCACATACTTCTCATCAGGAGGTGCATGAAGACACCGTTGAAGCGTGGCGGACAACAACGAGTTAGAATTGGTGAACAAACCACCTAGAACAAGGTTTTAATGATATGGTAGATCAACCCGATATTCAAACAAAAGCCAAGGTTAAAGAGCGTGTCAAGAAACCGAAATGGTTGCGCGTGAAGCTGCCTACTGGCGAGAATTACAAGAACGTAAGAGGACTTGTAGATAAATATAAGCTCCACACCATTTGTGAATCAGGACATTGTCCGAACATGGGCGAGTGTTGGGGCGAAGGGACCGCAACGTTTATGATTCTCGGGAACATTTGTACCCGTTCGTGCGGTTTCTGTAACGTGGCTACTGGCCGTCCGCTGTCGGTGGATTGGGAAGAACCGGAAAAAGTAGCGCGTAGTGTGAAACTCATGAAAGTGAAACACGCCGTATTGACATCGGTAGACCGTGATGATCTCGCGGATGGAGGGTCCATTATTTGGGCAGAAACGGTGAATGCGATTCGTCGAATTTCACCGACCACTACGATGGAAACGCTTATCCCTGACTTCAAAGGTGAGTTGCACAATGTAGACCGCATCATCGAGGCAAACCCGGAGATCGTGAGTCACAACATGGAGACCGTTCGTCGTTTAACGAGAAAGGTGCGTATCCAAGCCCAGTTCGATCGTTCACTGATGGTGTTAAAATACTTGAAGGACAACGGTATACACAGAACCAAGAGTGGTATTATGCTCGGGTTAGGGGAGACAGAAGAAGAAGTCATCGATGCGATGAAGGACCTTCGTGGTGCAGATGTAGATGTATTGACATTGGGTCAATACCTTCAACCTACTCCAAAACATTTGCCGGTGGTCGAGTTTATTGAGCCTGAGGTATTTGATCGACTCAAACAGATTGGTCTTGGTATGGGCTTTAGATATGTAGAAAGTGGACCGCTCGTAAGAAGCTCTTATCACGCGGAAAAGCACTTGGTATAATGCCGTCTAGGCACTATTTTTAGCAATTAGAAACAGAGTTACACAGTTATATATGAAAACAGGATTACGTTTTGCCCTTTTAGGCACAGTCCTAACCGCCGCCACTATTTCCTTGATTCCGTCGAAAGACGCATCGTACCAGCCGCGTGTAAAAGAAGAAGCTAGTGCCTCGGGTGCTGCTGCCTATTTACACAGCCTGCGTGCGAATCAGGTTACAGGAAAAATCAATCAAGAGGATATTCAAAGCGCCATTGAAAGCGTAAAGAATATGCCTGAAAGCTCGTTAGGGCTTACTTGGGAAGAACGCGGGCCGGACAACAGAGGAGGACGTACCCGTGGACTTGCAATCAATCCTACCAACCCTACAGAAATGTATGCGGGTGGCGTTAGTGGTGGATTGTACTACAGCGATAACGGTGGACTAAGCTGGTCAGAGGTGAATCCTGAGCAGGAAAACTTGGCAGTAATGACCATCGCCTATTCGAAAGATGGGGATGTCTATTACGGAACAGGGGAAGGGTTGTACAACACCTGGACCACAGGCTATGGAGCATCTACCTCTTCTGGATTCCCAGGAGCAGGAGTGTTCAAGAAAGGTGCCAATGAAACGCAGTTTACGCAGCTTTCGTCAACTTCAGCATTTTCTTCGATCGGAGCGATTGTAACGGATCCTAACGATAACAGTAAGGTCTTCATGGCGACAAGCTCTGGTATTCGTCGCTCTACAGATGGCGGTGCTACTTGGACCAATCCTGTGTCAGGTACTATCGGATCTAACGGTACGTGTTGGGACATGCACATGGATGCCGGAGGTAACCTTTGGGGAACTTTAGGCGGTCGCACGATGACTTCGACAGATGGCGGTGCAAACTGGACGGAAGTGAGTAAGTCGAATGCGGGTGCAACAGATCTTCCACGCAGTGGGGGCCGTATCATGTTCGCTTCTGCGAGAAATGATGCAAACTACATCTATACAGTACACATCACTTCTGGAAATGCGCTTTCTGGCGTATACCGTTCAACAGATGGTGGAACTACGTGGTCTAAAATTGGCCAGAAATCTACTTATTTTGATCCGTTCTGTTCGTCACAATGTCAAGGTGAATACGATTTAGCCGTTGCTGTAGATGCAGCGAACAAAAACCGCATTATTGTCGGTGGAATTACCGTTTGGGATTGGGAACAAGGTCAAGGATGGAACCAAGTAAATGGCTTTGGACCATACAACATTCACGCAGACAACCACGACATCGTATGGCACCCGACAGACGATCAAAAAGTATTCATTGTCAATGATGGTGGTATTTATTCCTCTCGTGATGGAGGAAACACGTGGACGACCTTAAACAAGAATTACGCGACTACGCAGTTTTATAACATAGGAATTTCTGCAGATCGTTACGTAGTAGGTGGTACACAGGATAACGGAAGTTTCGTCATGGACGGTTCTGGAAATACCCCGAATACAGGACGTTCTTTGGGACCAGTAGATAATTTCTCTGGCGACGGTGGTTACTCAGCCGTATCATGGTTAGTACCGAAAATTTATTTTACAGAATACCAAGGAGGTCGTATCGGTCGCAGTGAAAATACAGGTCAAACGTTCTCTTCATTCTGGGACGATCGTTCAGCGAATGGAGTAGGTACTTGGATGACACCATTCTACCTTTATGAAAACAGCGCTGATTTAAACAGTACAGACTCTGTATTATTCAAAGCAATCCCGGCGATTCGTTCCTTAGGTTTTGCTTCTGCGGGGCAGGATTCGTTCAGCTCAAACATCAAGCCGCTTCAAGAAAGTGCGATTATGGACGCTTCTACGTTCAAAATCACGAGTGGAACGATGACACTGACATCAGATGCATCGGGTAACCTTACGGGTAACGGTACAGGGACATTTGACGCAGCCACGGGTGACTTCACAGTAGAGTTCGACGCTGTCCCTGCCGTAGAGATTGTTGCTACAGTAGATGTGAGCTACCCGAATGGTGCAGAGTTAACACTCGGTTCGAATACGAACGGTCTGCCGTTCAAATACACGCTGGGCAATGCTTTGGCGAAAGGCGACAGTGTTACCGTACAGGATCCAGTAAGCAGCATGTTCATTGTAGGCTTCAGCGGTTCAGTCTGGATGACGCGTGGTGCCTTAGACTTCTCGGACGTTCCGACATGGTATAAACTAGCCAACATCGTTGGTTCTGCACAAGCAGTAGAGGTTAGTGCTGATGGTAACTACGCATGGGTCGGTACAGAAAGCGGACGCATCTACCGCATCGCAGGATTGAACGCAGCTCGTTCTTACAAAACGGCCGATCTAGACAGTGGCGCAACTGCTGTACAGGTTGATTTGGTACAAACCATCTCTGGTCGTAACGTGACGAGTATTGCAGTCGATCCTAACAACAACGACCGTGTATTGGTCACCTTGGGTAACTACGGGAACTCGAACTTCGTATACTACAGTGGCAACGCAACAGATGCCTCACCAAACTTTATCGTCAAAGACGGCAACTTAGGAAACTTCCCAGTTTATGCTGCGACCTTTGATAAAGGCGATGCAGCAAATGCGATCATCGGAACGGAATACGGTGTATTCAGCACGGACAACATTAATGCAGCTATGCCGAACTGGGGAGCTGATAACAGCGGTCTAGCACGTGTTCCTGTATTTACCTTGAAGCAGTACCGTACCAACAAGAGCAGTACTGCAGAGAACGCCGTTATGGAGGGCGATATCTTCGCAGGTACGTTCGGACGTGGTACGTTTGCAACAGGAAGCTTGATGAGTACGCGTAGCATCGGTATCGATGAAGCGAACTTGGAAAGCGATGCAGCTTCTAGTATGAAGTTGTTCCCGAACCCAGCACAAGACTTCACGACTCTAGAGTTGGATGTAAATGCTGGTGACTACACCATTGAGGTGATTGACCTGAACGGACGCACAGTGCTCGCGAAGTCAGTTAACGTAGCAGACAATGGTGTGCAGCAGATCAAACTAAACGTAAGCACTTTGTCGAATGGCATGTACGTGATCGGCGTACAAGGCAAATCTGACAGCTACACAAGACTTATGATCGCGCACTAATAAGCGATATTTATAGATCCATTAGCGCCCTGCCTCAACCTTGAGGTAGGGCGCTTTTTTTTGCGTAAGTCCCACTTGGACAGCAGCCCTAAAGGGGGGTATCTTTACGGCATGGATTTAGAATTTTTGAAGTACCCGATCGGTAAGGCAACGATCGAGGAAAAACCGGGTGATGAGCGAATAGAAGGTTGTATTGCCGTTATCGGACGTATGCCGAAGCAACTGATGGAATATGCGAAGGCATTAACTGAGGAGCAGTGGGATACGCCGTACCGCGAAGGCGGTTGGACCATTCGTCAAGTCGTACACCACCTCGCAGACTCGCACATGAACGGATTCAACCGACAACGTTTAGCGGTAACCTCGGGTGAAACACCAAAGGTTCCTGGATATCCCCAGAACATCTATGCTGTTCTACCGGACTATTCTGCTGATCCATTCTTGAGTGTGATTCTTTTAGCGAGCCTCCATGAGAAATGGGTAAGTTTTCTGAATGGCATTACTGAGAGCGGTTGGGAAAAGAAATACTACCACATGGATGATGAGCGCACCTATACTATGGGCGAGAGCGTCCAAATGTACGCGTGGCATTGCCAGCACCATCTTGCCCACATCCGTATCGTACTTGATCAGAAAAAATAGCAGAACGTTGCTAGTCTAGATCTAAGTCTGCCAAGCTTGAGACGCGCTGGGTGATGATTCCTTGTTCTACTTTGAAATAAAGCGGTAATTCATCTACACCTAGTGTGGAAATGATAGTGCTGCGAGAGCCCTTGAGATCGCTTAGGTGACGTCCGTTTTGAAGCTGGTCTTGTTGTATCGCTTCATACCACTCACCTAAGGGGCTGCGCTGCTGTGGGAGACCGTCAATAGAAAGCAAGGTCATGTTGCTTAGGCTGTGGTTTTGTGCGTAGCCTTTGAGTTCTCTGCGGCACTCGTTGCACCACGATGCCCATACCGCGACAATCTCGTTTTCAAGTCCTAGTTTTGGGAGGTGTACTAGTTTCCCCTCGGGTGTCTCGAGCGTAAATTCTGGGAAGGGATGACCCGGAACGAACTTGATTGCAGCTTGTTGGACACCAAGTGAAAATTGGTACGATTCCTCAAATTCATCCACCCAGAGGCCAAAGGCGGCAACATCCGGGCTACCGGGATAGGTGCGTTCAAGAGCTTCACGTGCAGCCAGAAATAGAGTGCGATCCACGATATAATCGACCACTGGATTTTGACCAATTCTATGGTAAACGAGCATCATATTCGCGAGCAACTCCGGGCGAGACTCTAAAGAATCTAGTACGCGCTTGCGGTAACTTTCGGCGTATTGATAAAAAGCACTGTCTAAGGATAGCAGTCCTTTGAATGTGCTGCTGTCCTGATAAGTGGCACGAATCACATCTAAGCTATCGATAAATTCGAGCAGGTCCAGTTGCATCTTCCGTTGCGCACCGAGCCAATTATTTTCGGTATCCCCGGCGAGAAATCCATCCCGGTTGACGCTAAGCTCGGTGGTAGTAGGACCTACCACGGCATGTACGACGGGCAACTCGCCTTCAAAAGGCACAAAGCTGACCATACGAGTGGTATCAAACCCCACTTCAAAGACATCATTACCCTGGATTTCAAGGGTGTCGACTATGGTGAAAGTGCCGTCTGCATTGCGAAGCTGTACGCTGTAGGATCCGGTTTGCTCACCTTCAAAGTGGATCGTAGAGACCCCCGATTCAGGTGTACAAGCATTCCACAAGGTAAGGCCTAACAGGAGTGCGCTACAGAGCGATAATCTCTTAAGCATCGAGGCGTTCTCTTAGCATCGCACTGGCTTTTTTCGGATCCGCATTTCCACGGCTGTATTTCATGACTTCACCCATGAACAGTCCGATAAGTCCTTTTTTACCACTGCGGTATTCTTCAATCTTATCCGGGTATGCGGCGAGCGCTTGATCTACCCACTGTGAGAGCTGATCGGTATCGCCTTGCTGAATCCAGCCCTCTCGTTCACAAAGTACTTCTGGATCGGCCGTAGGATCCTCCAAGAGTGCTGGGAACAATTTTTGGTTGGCAGTAGTCGTAGAGATTTTTTCCTCGTCCACCAGCGCGATTATTTTCGCAAGTGATGCTGGAGCAATCGGGAATTTTTCGATGGCGACGCTCTGATCGTTGAGCCAACTCTTCACAGG
>CATITW010000343.1 GCA_949547975.1 Cryomorphaceae bacterium
ATCAAAAAGACCTACCAGTGAAAGGCGGAAGAGCACTCATACTAGGTCTGGCCTTCAAGGAAAATACGGGTGATGTACGTAATTCAAAAGTGCTTGATGTCTATCAAGAACTAAAAAGCTTTGGTATGGAGGTCGACGTGTTCGACCCCTTAGCAAACCCGGCACAAGCTTTGAGCGAATACGGTATAGAATTAGTCCCAGAGATCGATTTATCAGAGTACCAAGCGATACTTCTTGCCGTACCGCACCAAACTTTTACTACGCTGGCTATCCAAACTTCACCGCAACATGTAGTCTATGACCTTAAAGGAGTCCTCCCGCGCCAGAACGTAGACAAAAGGCTCTAAAAAAGACCGCTCATAGCGGCCTCATCTTATTTTCTAGAATAGTCGTCCTGAACACGAACGATGTCGTCCTCATCTGACGGGTGATCAGGATCTGTATGCTGCCAGAATTCTGCAACAACCCCCCATCCATCAAGACCGATCAAACGGTGGCGCTCCCCTTTTTCTAAAACGATAGTTTCACCTGCTTCAAAACGAACCAATTCCCCTTCTTCATCCGTCGCACTGCGCACAATACCCACAGGACCTTCCACTACACGCCAGGTCTCCGCACGACGGTGGTGGTATTGCCAGCTCAAACGGGCCTCTGGCTTTACTAAGAGAATCTTAGGACTTAATTTTCCTGCGATGCGCAGGGGGCCCACATCTAGACCTTCGAAGTAGATATCTGCAAACGCTTGGGCCTGCTTTTCGTCTAAAACGAAAAATCCACCCCACGGGCGGTTCAGGTCGTAACGATCTATACGTAGCCCTTGATTGCTCAGTTTGATTCGGGTAGTTTCAAAGATGTCCATTTAACTTCTTTTAGAATCGAATTTAACAATAGCATTCTCTATTCGCTGCCACTCTTCCTCCGAAAGATTGCTGCCTGAAGGTAAACAGAGACCAAAATCAAATATCTTTTCTGTACAATGCCATTTCCCGAAGTATTGGCAATGCTCATAAACCGGCTGGAGGTGCATGGGTTTCCAAAGTGGTCGCGATTCAATGTTTAATGTTTCTAGGAAGAGCCTCAATTCTTCACGGAAGTTTGGACCGAAAATTTTTGGCTCAAAGTAGAATGCACTCAGCCAACGGTTGGCGTAGGTATTCTCTCGCTCATTTTGATATTCTACCGCCCAGCCTAGTTTCTCAAACAACCTGAGGTAACGGTTAAAATTTGATCTCCGTTGCTCAATACGTTCAGGAAGAACCTCCATTTGACCACGACCAATTCCTGCACAGATATTTGACATACGATAATTGTATCCAATCATTGAATGCTGATAGTGCGGTGCATCGTCTCTAGCTTGAGTTGCCAATTTCCGAGCAAGTTTTATATTGTCATCGCTTGCGCTCACTAAAGCGCCACCGCCGGAGGTAGTGATAATCTTATTCCCGTTAAAACTATAAACACCGAAGGTTCCAAAGGTTCCCGTGTGTTTACCGCCTAAAGTTGCACCAAGCGATTCAGCAGCATCTTCAACTACCGGTATTGCAAAAGTATCGGCTAATGCCATGATTGCATCCATTTTCGCTGGCATGCCGTAGAGGTGCACGGGCAGGATTGCCTTGACTTTGTCTAACTGGCCAGCGTCTTTGAAATGATTTAAGGCTTCTTCTAGAGCGTCAGGACAC
>CATITW010000344.1 GCA_949547975.1 Cryomorphaceae bacterium
CCAGAATTAGAATGGGCAATGGCCCAACAAGAAGCGGGAAAATCAGTTTTAGACTTCTCGGGCCGAGAAGCAGAAGTCATGGCCATCTACCTGAAATTCAACACTGCAAACAAGCACAAAATGCTGCCTATTCCGGTATGTGATATTCCAACGGAATTCAGGTAGTTAGTCCAGCCACACTTCATCAACAAAGAAGTAACTCGGATATCCTGCTCCAGGGTGCCAGTCTTGCAGTTTTCCAGCATTGCTAAATTTCACACGTACTTTCTGTACTGGTCTCTGGGCATCATGGGCAAAAATGACCTCCTTTCTTGTGGCCTCTTCCTCACCCAATGGATTCTCCATGAGTAGCATATCAATGGTCTTCCACTGTGTACTTCCTTCGTACCGGATACTGATTTCAAGTGCCTTTGGCAATGCAATCCAGGCGCGTATGTCCTTCAGGACGCCCACACTTATGCTTCTCACCGCCTTTGGTCTTTCTAAACTTATTTCCAGTATTGCATCCTCTCCTTGGATACCAATCCAATGCCCTTTACGCCAATCGGTATCCCCCTGAATACCATCGACCGCCGCACCTGCACCCCCTGCGGTGTATTGTGAGGTTGGGGTTCCTTGTACCCAGCGAGCACTGTAGTTGTCGTCTCTCTTCGTGAACACCGCCTTTGCGATGTGATTGCCGTATCCGTAATGCGGGGTAATGGCCGTAACAAAACCATTATCGTAGGCCGTGCCTATTCGTTCACGGCCCTTACGGTCCTTTTTCCATTTCACGTTTTCGTAGCGGTCGTAGCGCCATAAATCATAGCTGCCCGTGGGTATAATTTCCACCGGTGTTTCCCCGGAAAAGGTCCTGTTTACACGAATGACGGGTGCAGGAGGCGTAGGATTATTGAGGCTTGTTTTATAGCGTTGTGTGGTCTTCCAGAGTGTTTCATCTGTACCACGTTCCACATCCCAAGTACCTCCTTCAAGCAGCTTTTGATGAGTGACGTAGCGCTTCTGTTTGTGGGTCATAACATCTTCACCCAGGTTGTACCTTGATAGGTAAGGCCCCGTTCCTTTAGCTTCTATATCTAATGATTTTCCACTGGACAATTCAAGATGTATGGCGTCCCATTTAGGTGTGCTCAGCTGGTAATGTGGCTGACCGGGCACCAATGGATAGAGTCCCATGGAGGCCATCACGTACCACGCACTCATTTGTCCACAATCTTCATTGCCGCTCAATCCGTCTGGGGTATTTTGATACTGCGAGTTCAGAATTTCATTGACCCAATAGCTCGTTTTACCTGGATTATTGGTGGCATTGTAGAGGTAGGCAATGTGGTGTGAGGGTTCATTACCGTGTGCATATTGACCGATCAGTCCTGTGATATCAGCTTGCGCTCTGCCCGTAGTTTCACTAGGTGCGGTAAACAGCTCGTCGAGCAAATCCTCAAGGACATCATGTCGGCTTTTAACGACCATCGCTTGTTTTTTACGCGGCAGTGAATTCCAACCTTCGCGGGCCGCTCTAAAATTGGTCAATACTTCCATCCAACCCTCTATATCATGAACCGGGGAAAAGCTGTATTGATAGGCGTTGGCCTCAGTGAAATGATTATTAACCTCCTGCGGGGTATAGGGCGACAAGAAATCTCCATTGGTCCGCGGACGCACAAAGCCGCTTTCCGGATCAATGAGAGAGCGGTAAGCAGAAGCGCGTTGCTTGTAGCTATTCATCATCCCTGGATTTCCTAAGCGTTCGGCGGTCCATGCGATACACGCATCGTCATAGGCATATTCAAGTGTCTTACTGACCGATTCACTTTCGTCCTCAATACTCAAGAACCCCGATTCCTGATAAGCGCCCAATCCGAAGACATCCATCTCAGCTGTAGCGCGCATGGCTTCCAGGGTCAGGGCAGTATCGGTATGGTAGCCTTTTGCAATTGCATCGGCGAGCACACTTACGCTGTGGTAGCCAATCATACAATCGGTCTCATTTCCGGCCAATTCCCATATAGGCAAACGCCCGCGCTGCTTGTACATGTCGAGCATGCCGTAGATAAACTCCTGCGTACGCTCAGGCTGTGTAATGGTATACAAAGGATGAGCTGTTCTGTAGGTGTCCCAAAGTGAATAGACCGTATAATGTGCATGCTCAGTATCGGTATAGATTTTACCGTCTGCACCGCGATAAGCGCCATCTACATCGCTCCATAAATTGGGCACAGAGTAAGCGTGATAAAGGGCTGTGGCAAAAATCGCACGGTCATCTGCAGAGGCACTTTTAACCCTGCTCTTGGCCAATTCGTTCGCCCATTTCCCTTCTGTTTCTGCTCGTATCCTTTCTAAGGACCTCCATGGATCTTCTTCCGCAAAATTTTTCCAGGCGCCGTTCTCTGAAGTGCCGCTAATGGCCATACTCACCTCTGCACGAGAGGTGTTCTTTGGCAGCTGAATCCAATACACACCATCACTTAATTCAATAATAGAATCGGGTCGCGGCTGCACGTCAAAGGCGAAGTAAAAGTGTTGTTCTCGCGCCCATCCTTGTGAGATTCGCTTACCCTGAAATTTATCCCCTCCAAATAGAGTTAATTCTTTTTCTAGGACGTGATCGCGAAAATTCAGATCAACCATCACCCCCGGTGAATTGACTTCTTGATAATCCAGGACCAATTTCCCTATGCGATCTCCAGCAGTTGCTTGTACACGGGTACCATCATCTAAAACGCATGAGTAATAGCCGGGGCTTGCTTTTTCCGAGGTTTTGTCAAAAGGGATTTGAGTACCTTCTTTCACCATTGATCCATAGGGCAGAAATAAGAGATCACCATAATCGCTTACACCAGTACCGCTTAAGTGAGTTGTGCTAAAACCGTACAGAGTGGAATCTGTATAGTGGTAGCCTCCACAGCCGTCCCACCCTTCGTAACGGGTATTAGGGCCTAGCTGTATCATCCCAAAGGGCGCCTGGGCACTTGGGTGCGTGTGGCCGTGGCCGCCGGTTCCGATAAATGGATTGATGTCTTTAATAGAGGTCCATTGTGCTTCTTGGGCCGTGGTGCTAAGACCGAAAAGCAAAGCGGTGATAAGCAGAGTGTTTCGCATGTCCCCAAATTAGGAAATAAGCAGTAAGTTTAAGCAAACACAGAACCCATGTCTCGCA
>CATITW010000345.1 GCA_949547975.1 Cryomorphaceae bacterium
GGTTTTACTTCCACAGTATATGCCAGGGCGGAAGTGTCATTGGATCAACTCTTTCTGAAAAACAAGGAGACGATAAAAGGACTCCAAGCTCAGGCGAATGCCGATGCGCAAGGTGCCATCGTAGCTAGCCGACTGATTGCTGCTCGTGTTACGGAATTGTACAACAACCTATTCATGTACCAACGCATGCTAGAGATCAACCAAAAGGCTATTCAGATGGGCAAGATGGGGGTTGAGCTTGGTGAAGAAAAGTTTAGAAACGGGCAAATTCAGTTGTCAGAATTGTCCCAATTATATGATCTCATGACCAAATACGGTCTTGATTATGAACGCAGCTATTCTGCCTACCGAAGCGCTTACATTGAGTTAGAACGTGTTGTAGGTGTACCATTATCTAAATTCAAATTCTGATGAATTTAATCTACTTCGTACGTCTGCTCCAGAAGCAGATCAAATCTATGTTGTTGCTAGGCTTAAGCTTAGCCGTCATCGTGTTTTTACTAACGCTCAACCTTCCTCGCGAATACGAGAGTGAGTCTGAGTTAAACTCTGGTGTAAGTACTTCTGTCAACCTAGGTGATATCGGTCCTGCTAGAATGGATTTCCTTGCAGTAAGTGCTAAAGTCGATAACATCATTAATACGCTGAAGTCTCGTCATACGATGGAGCAGGTTTCTGTTCAGTTGCTCTCGTATCACATCGGATTAGGTGCTGATCCAGAGGAGCGTTTGATTCGTCAGGAAAGTATTCGTGATTTACGGGAAATGTTTCCTGAGGAGACCTTGGCAAAATGGGCATCCTTACCAGAAGAGGAGCGCATTAGCTCGATCAATGAATGGAAGCAAGTACATGTCACTACGGACAACTACTACAATGTATTTGTCAGTGAGAACTCGCCGTATGGATTGAAAACACTTTCGAAAGTGACGGCATTCCGCATCGGAGGTTCCGATTTGATTAAACTGACGTACCGCTGGAGAGATCCGGGAGTGGCACAAAAGACCTTAAAACTGATGGTTGAAATTTTGATCTCGAATATGAAAGGGATCAATCTTCAGCAGAGTAGAGATGTCGTGGCCTATTTCGAGAGAGAATTGGGTAAAGCTGCAGATTCCTTGGAGTTTGCGGAAGAAATCATGAAGACATTCCGTGCAGAGAACAACCTCTTAAATTACTATGAGCAGACAGAAGCGCTTTCGGTGATGAAGGAGAACATGGAGGACGAATATCAAAAGGAGATCGCTTCGTTAAATGCGACCAAAGCGTCATTAGTGAAGCTTGAACGTCAGCTTGAAGTGAATCGCGAACTCTTGAAATATGGACGTCAACTGTTGCTGATCAAAGATAAATTGGCCGAAGTACAACGTCAGATAGCGATTATCGAAGTGGGCGTGAACGATCAAAAGTTACTTGAGACGCTCCATAAAGAGGAGGCAAAACTGGAGAACCAGTTAAAAACGGATCTTCTGAACCGTTCCGTATTCGAACGCACAACGGATGGTGTGGAAATCAGCAAGCTACTCGGGGAATGGGTGGATGCTTCTTTGGATTTAGATGCGCGTAAAGCACGCGTTGCAGTATTTAAAGAGCGTCAAAAATATTTCCGTGAAGAATACAAACGCATGACACCGCTGGGTTCACGTTTGAATAAAATAGAACGTAAGATTGCCGTTAAAGAAGAGTATTACCTCGAGGTACTGCACGGCTTGAACCAAGCGGTATTGCACAAGCAAACCTTGAGTCTTTCTTCTGATAGCTTACGTTCAGCAGTGGATCCTACGTATCCTGGGAAACCACTTCCGAGTAAAAGATTATTGTTGATCCTATTGAGCTTTATCCTCGGGTTTATGCTACCGTATTTACTTGCGTTCTTACGTGATTTGTTAGATCAAAGTATCAAGACGAAAAGAAGAGCGGAGTACTTTACAAAGAAAAAAGTGATCGCAGGTTTCCCTTCAAAATCCATGCTGGCAACTTCACTAGAGATTGACGAGCTTCAGTTGAATCAAAAATCGGTGAATCAACTGATGCAAAACATTCGTAATGAACGATTGGAGCGCCAGCCAGTAGTATTGAACGTATTGAGTTTTAGTGA
>CATITW010000346.1 GCA_949547975.1 Cryomorphaceae bacterium
CGGGCGAGCAGTTGCAGATCGGTGGAGTCGTTCGGCAATGAAAAGGGTGCGGGAAACGCCCGAATCTGCTCGGGTCCCAAGACCGGCCACAGCTCTAAATCCGCCGTAAAACTCGCCGGGTCCCCTACAATCAGATCTGCATCGTCGAGCCGCGCACCCTGCCCTTTGGTCAGTTGAAGTTCTTGTAAAAAGACCCAGTCTTTCTTCAGGTGAATCAGCTCAACGAACTCTTCCAACGAGTTGGGATTAAAGTGAATCTCGTTGATCAGCACATCCCCCGGCTCCGGGTCTTGAACAGCGCCCGAGGGCAGCAGCGTGTCGCCAAGGGCCGCCGGGAATTCAGACCTGGCAGCAAGTACATACGGCATCATCGGATCATAGCTGCTGGCAAGGAGACTGGCGCGCCGCACGGAACCCGGCATTTCAAGATAGGCAAAGGGCGGATGAGCATACCCAGCAAACAGCTCCCCGCCGTGGGTACTGAAGGTTTGTAAGGGCTGCTGGAAGGGCGGCTCCTGCGGCTCTTGCCAAGCGGGGACATACTGATCGAGGGCTTGGGCCTCCCAGCGGGAAAAAGTGCCATCGGGCGCCGCTGTGGTCAGTAAAAAATCGCCCTGTTCTTGCGAGGCTTCGAAGGCAAATGAATAGGGCTGGAGCGCGAGGGTGATGCCTTGCTTTTCGAGAACAATCACCCCTTCTTTGGCCAATTTTAACCCGCTCGCCACAGCGCTATGCCACCCGATAGTTCCCCCAGCGCTCACCACTTGCACTCCGCTGTCCAGTACGGTTTGGTAGTACTTGAAATCGCCGTCAGCCTCCAGAATTTTTATACCCACGGGCCCTAAATCCCGGTCGCTTTGTACGGTGAAAAAGTACCCGCCGTAGGCGCTGAACGGATGCACTGCGGTGATGTAGGCGCATTTTGGCGGGGCATAGTCGATGTCTACGGCGCCTTGGCTGCTCAGCCGTAGGTTGTTTTCGGCGTCGAGCGCTGCGGGCAGTTCGAGCTGGAAAGAGCCACGAGGTAAGGGCCGCCCTGCGCTCAGGTGCCACACTTCGTCGTAGTGGTTGATCACATGCAAGGTGTCGACGATGCTCTGGTTTTCGGTGAGCAGTGCGAAGCCTCCCTCTAGGGCTGCGAGCTGGCTCCATTCGTCCCATCGCACTTCGAGGGTTTCTGGGGTCAACACGTCAATTTTCACAAGACTCGGCCCCAGGGTATCCGGGAAAT
This sequence comes from Cryomorphaceae bacterium, assembly GCA_949547975.1. Next base: position 1,232 of record CATITW010000346.1, read on the forward strand.
CGTAGCCGGCGGCGGCAAGTGTTGAAAACAAAAACTTATTCACACGACTCGCCGTGTAACGCGCGTAGATGCCCAGGGAACTGCTTTGCATCAGTGTGCTGTCGGTGAGGGAAAATAGGGCCGTGTCGGCTGCATATACGGTGAAAGTAGCGGAGGTGTCGCGCTCGATGCGTAGGGTAAAGTCGGGTTTGCTTTGATCCAGTAGTCCTGGGGCGGAGGCGAGAATGGTGTCTTTGTAACGACTGTGCCGCACGAAGCTGAGGTCGTCGCCAGAGTTGCCGCTGAGTCGAATGGCGTAGTAGTCGCCGTGGTGCTGGAGAAAGCGGAATTCGCAGAAGTTGGAGGAGGAGGGGTTGAACTCCATGCGAATGCGCAGGGACCAGTTCGCACCCAGCCCGGCGAAGGAGGGGCGCTCCCAGAGCAAAGAGCCCGCAAGGGAGGCATCGGTGCGAAGGCCGTCAGGGGTGAAATTCATGAAAGCGGTGTCGCCCGTCCAGTCAGGGTTTGGAGCAAGGAGGGAGTCGTGGAGCGAACGGAATTGGCCACTGGAGGTGTTAAAAATGAGGCAAATAAAAAAGGGGAGTGCAGAACGCAACAGGGTTCGTTTCATAAGGCGGATTAGGTTTAGCTTTGCAGGGTTACTATTTAAGTTAAGCCAATTTTTATGAGAATTGCAGTTGTCGGTGCCACAGGCATGGTGGGCCAAATCATTTTGAAGGTGCTCGCCGAGCGTAGTTTCCCCGTAACGGAACTTATTCCCGTTGCTTCTGCACGTAGCGTGGGCAAAACGGTGCTGTTTGGCGGTCGCGATTGGACCATAGTAGCGCTTGAAGACGCCGTTGCTGCAGCGCCAGACATTGCGCTGTTTTCTGCAGGAGGCGAAACTTCTTTGAAGTGGGCGCCAAAGTTTGCAGCCGTAGGGACCCGAGTGGTGGACAACTCGAGCGCATGGCGGATGGATGCCGATAAAAAATTGGTCGTGCCAGAAATCAATGCAGACGCGCTGACGGCTGAAGACATGATCATCGCAAATCCGAACTGTTCCACCATTCAGCTTGTGATGGCCTTGCAGCCGTTGCACAAAGCATATGGTGCGAAACGCGTGATTGTCAGTACCTATCAGAGCATTACCGGCACGGGAAAAGCCGCTGTAGATCAGCTCGAGGGCGAGCGCCGTGGTGAGTCAACCGAGATGGTGTATCCGTACAAGATCGATCGCAATTGCATCCCACATTGTGATGTGTTCCTCGACAACGACTACACGAAAGAGGAGATGAAAATGACACGAGAGACCGTCAAAATCATGGGCGACGAGCGCATTCGCCTTGCCGCAACTGCGGTACGAGTACCAGTTCAGGGCGGTCATAGTGAAAGTGTCAATATTGAATTTGAGCGCGACTTTGATTTGAATGAAGTACGCAGCCTGCTTGCCGCAACTCCGGGCATTACCCTTCAAGATCGCCCAGAATTCAACACCTATCCCATGCCCTTGATGGCCGAAGGAAAAGACGATGTATTTGTAGGTCGTATCCGCCGTGATTTCACTGCAGACCATGCTTTAAATCTGTGGATTGTGAGCGATAACTTGCGTAAAGGTGCTGCAACGAACACCGTTCAGATCGCCGAGGTACTCCTTCAAAAGGGTTTTGTGAATAACGCCTAGTTTTTCACAATCCTTTGGCGAAAGCGGGGAACCCGTGGCCCCTTTTTTGTGTTGTACTACCTATGAGATTGAAAGTTATAGCCATAGCAGTATTGGGTTTCTTCGGAAGCTGTACTGCCCAAACGAGTAAGAAGATGAGTGATGCATATGCCATGGCGCCTGTACCGGCTGCTGAAGAAGGTCAAGAAGTAGCTGTTTTAGCTTCAGGTTGTTTCTGGGGAACGGAATACTACCTCCAAAAGATTCCAGGTGTGATTTCTACTACCGTAGGTTACACGGGAGGTGTAGTTAAAAATCCGACGTACCGTGAAGTATGCACCAAACGCACTGGCCACTACGAGGCGGTTCATGTCGTTTTCGATCCAAGCCAAGTTTCTTTCGAAGAAATCGCTCGCGTCTTTTTCGAAACCCATGACCCTACACAGCGCGACGGTCAGGGCCCGGATATCGGCCCGCAATACCGCAGTGCCATCTTCTTCCAAAACCCGGCCCAAAAAGAAGTCAGCACTGAGCTCAAAGGACTTTTGGTCGCCAAGGGATATGATGTCGCTACAGAAATTTTACCTGCCGCTACGTTCTACGCGGCCGAGAACTACCACCAAGATTACTACGACAATAAAGGCGGCACGCCGTATTGCCATGCCCCTCGAAAGCTGTTCTAAGCGCTGAGGTACACCCCATAAAAAGAGCCCCGTGAAGTTTTGACTTCACGGGGCTTTGTGTTTTAGGTATCCTAAGACTGCAGCTTATTCTTCGATCGGCTTCAGTTCAAAATCTTCCATGAATTTCGTCGTGTAGACGCCTTCGCGGAATTTCTCGTTTTGCAAGAGTTGCTGGTGGAATGGAATCGTGGTTTTGATTCCCTCTACGATAAACTCGTCCAGAGCTCTTGAGAGCTTGTCTAAGGACTCTTCACGCGTACGTGCGGTAATGATCAGCTTGGCGATCATAGAGTCGTAGAATGGTGGGATAATGTATCCGCTGTAACAGTGCGTGTCCAGACGTACGCCGTGACCACCTGGTGCATGGAACGATGAAATTTTTCCTGGAGATGGACGGAAGTCGTTGAACGCATCTTCTGCGTTAATTCGAACCTCGATACTGTGCATTTGTGGGTAGTAGTTGGTACCTGAGATCGGCTCACCTGCGGCTACTTTGATTTGCTCGCGGATCAGATCGAAACCTACCACCTGCTCGGTGATGGGATGTTCTACCTGAATACGTGTGTTCATCTCCATGAAGTAGAAGTTGCGGTCTTTGTCCACAAGGAATTCAACCGTACCGGCACCTTCGTAGGCGATATATTCTGCAGCTTTCACAGCAGCAGTTCCCATCGCTTCACGCAGTTCATCCGTCATGAATGGTGAAGGTGTTTCTTCTACCAATTTCTGGTGACGTCTCTGCACCGAACAATCGCGTTCGCTCAAATGACATGCTTTACC
>CATITW010000347.1 GCA_949547975.1 Cryomorphaceae bacterium
CTTCAGCTGTTCGTCAAAGGGCACGAGGAGTGGATCACTCCGGTTACGCTGATTTCTGGTTTAGAAGGGGAGGGCTTTGAGGAATTGGCCCAAGATCTCGAACGCTATGAAAGGCACCACAAGATTAAAGGACAATTCGAACGCAAACGCGCTGAGCAACGTCTGTTCTGGTTTGAGCGTTCTTTAAGTGAAGGTTTAGATCGCCTACTTGCCGGAATGGAAAGCTGGAATACGGCAAAGGCTGAGCTTCGCGAACAGGTCGCCTCAGGTGCACTCAGTCCATTCGAGGCGGGAGAAGTGCTTTTGGAACGTGTTCGTAGAAATTTCTAGGCTTAGAAATGACGGGCTGCTTCGTGCTTGATCAGCAGTACAGCGGCTTTCGTAGGGAAAATTTCACTCGACATCTCTGCTTCAATCAAACGTCTTGAAAGATCAGCTGCGGTTGCATCCGCGCCCAATTCTGCTGCCGTTTTGTTGATCAAACTCACCACCTGGCTTTTCGCGCTGACCACATGGTCCCAGCTCTTGTCTGAGAAATAAATTTGCTGGGTAATGTTGTAATCAAACTCTTGACGTACACTCTCAACGAGCACTTTGCGGTAGATTCCGATGTCCATCTTCTCGGGTTTAACGCGGATCACCAAATGGTTCGGAGTGATGCGTTCTAGTAGCATGATCACGCGCTCAAAGGCTTGAAAACGCATCGGAAGTGCCTGTTTACTGAGGTCCTTGCGCAGATAGAACGCACGACGTTTCTCTTCGTTGTCCACAAAATTGGACAAGAGTAAGTAGGTGAGTAGCAGCATCAAAGCCGCTGGAAAGGTGTATTTAAGGATTTCAATAAATGCTTCCATGAAAGTGTGTTGAGGCTTACAAATATCGTTATTTTTGCCGCTCGACAATAGTATTTCTCATGCAAGCACTTTCAGATCGCGCCCAGCAGATGGGCCTACCCATGACCATTGAGATGGCGAAAAAAGCTCGTGAGCTGAGCGCCACAGGTAAAAACGTTATCAGCTTATCGTTAGGTGAGCCAGATTTCGATACGCCAGATTTCATTAAATCGGCGGCGAATGAAGCGATGGATCAAAACTACACGCACTACATGCCGGTTCCTGGTTTTGCGGATTTGCGCGAGTCTATTGCGGCGAAGTTCCAAAGAGACAATGGCCTGACGTATACTGCGGATCAGATCGTAGTGAGCACTGGGGCGAAGCAGAGTTTGTTGAACATTTTCCTTGCCTTGGTAAATCCAGGCGAAGAGGTGATCATCCCTGCGCCGTACTGGGTGAGCTACATGGACCAAGCGAAATACTGTGGTGCTGAGGTTAAAGTGCTACCTACGAGTATGGAGAGTGGCTTTAAAATCACTGCTGCACAGCTCGAAGAGGCCATCACTGAAAAATCGAAGGTGCTGATCTTTTCTTCTCCGAACAACCCATGTGGTGCCATCTACAGCAAAGAAGATTTAGCTGCGATCGCTGCAGTGGTTGCGAAGCATCCTAACTTGTATATCATCTCGGACGAGATTTATGAATTATTGAACTATGGTGAAGTTGCGCATACCTCCATCGCTAGTTTCCCTGAAGTCTACAACCAGACTATCACGGTAAACGGTTTGTCGAAAGGGTTCGCGATGACCGGGTGGCGTATCGGGTACATCGGAGCTCCGGAATGGATCGCGAAGGCGTGTACGAAATTCCAGTCCAATTTTACTTCAGGTACCTGTTCCGTTGCACAGCGCGCTTGTAAAGCAGCCGTTGAAGCAGACCCGTCTTCTGTGAAATACATGGTCGACACCTTTGCGGGCCGTCGCGCTAAAATGGTCGAATGGATCAGCGCAGTAGAAGGCTTCGAACTAGATACTCCTCCAGGTGCATTTTATGTGTTCCCACGCATTACCCAGCTCCTTGGGAAAAAATTCAACGGGAAGACGATTGAAACGGCGCTCGATCTCAGCATGTATTTGCTGGAAGAAGGACTCGTAAGTACGGTTCCTGGCGATGCCTTCGGTCTACCGGGCTACATCCGCTTTTCTTACGCTGCCGCAGAGGCAGATCTGAAAGAGGCTGTGATTCGCGTTGCGGCAGCCGTTGCAAACTTAGAGGACTAACGATGTCTAAAATAGAGGTTTCCCACGGCGAGGTGTTGGACAAGCACACCATCCTTGTGATCAAAAGCGAGCGGATTAAGAGCGAAGCAAAATTGGCAAATATTGTCAAAGAGCAACAGGCGCTTTCTGTCGCGGTTGCGGGAATCTATCAAAGCTTAGAGGATGTTGCTGCCTTGCACCAGCTCGTGGAAAAACTCAAGGGGATCAATGAAAAACTTTGGGATGTGGAGGATGCCCTTCGCGTGCACGAAAAAGAAGGCGACTTTGGTCAGGGCTTTATTGAATTGGCCAGGAGTGTGTATTATTTAAATGATGAGCGTGCGGCCATAAAAAAGGCGATTAACACGTTCACGGACTCGCCTTTTACGGAGGAAAAATCCTACGAATCGTACGGGAATAGCGGGAAGACTGCAGATTAACGTACCTTCGGGGAGTAGATGTCAACGAATTGAGTTTCAAAAAAAGCATACAACAACGGTTCAGCTCGGTCAAGAAGCGTTTCGACGTTCGTCTGAATGCCGTGCGAGAGCTGATCAACATTCGTCTGTACGACAGTAGGGACCGCGTGTTGAATGTCTTGTCAAAGGGCTCGCTTTTCGTTGCGTTGTCCACTATCGTTTCTCTAGTTTTCTACCATGGATTTGAATTGGATGCATCTCAAAATCAGACGGTAGGATACATCGTACGTGCCTCTATCGGGTACTATTTGATCAAGTTTTTGCTGGAATTGTTCTATAATTTTCAGCCCAAGCAGTTTCTCAAAGACCGCAAGTGGGAAGCGCTGCTCATGCTCTTTTTGGTCTTAGATATTGTCGCGATCAACACCGCACACGTCGAAATATTGAGTGCTTTAGGAAATTTCATAGGCGTTCCCGGGTTGCAGTCGGGCTTCCTACTCATGCTTCAGTTCTACTTCCTAATCATCGTAGGTTTGGAGTTTGGCCGAGTAGGAGAGGTGTTGCCCAAGAGTAATCTAAGCGCTCCTTCCTTACTGCTGATCAGTTTTTTAGTGTTGATTGCTTTGGGAACTGGACTGCTCATGCTCCCGGAAATGACCCCATCTGAGAGCAAAGGCTTGGACTTTCTTACCGCATTGTTTACCAGTATTTCTGCCTCCTGTGTTACGGGGCTTAGCTTGATTGACATATCCACCGCCCTTAGTTTTAAGGGGCAAACCATCGTCATGATCCTCATGCAGCTCGGTGGGCTGAACATCATCTCCTTCGCAGCACTTTTTGCCATTTTACGTGGTGGTTTCGGCATGCGTCAGCAGAACTTTATGAGTGAAAACCTCGGCGAAAATCTCAAGCAAAGCAGAACACTCGTTGGAGCCATCTTCCGTCTCACGTTCACTATTGAACTGCTGGGTGCCTTGCTGCTCGGCATCGTCTGGATGGGTTCGTTTGACAGCTTGGGTGAAAATATTTTTTACAGCGTCTTTCATAGTATTAGTGCTTTTAACAATGCCGGATTCAGCTTGTTCTCAGATTCGCTAGCCACCCACGGCATCGCGTCATCTCCGGCCATACATTGGGTGATTGCGGTGATGATTGTGCTAGGGGGGATCGGTTTTGGAACCTTATCTGATCTTATTCGTCAAGATTGGACTAGGCAACCTTTGGTAAAGTCATGGCGAAACCTCAGAATAGGCACCAAGCTCGGTTTAGTCGTTTCAGGAGTGCTGGTGCTGTTCGGTGCGGGTGTTTTCTTAGCGCTCGAACCTTCAAGCAGCGGTGCAAGCGCTCACATCAGCCACAGTTTTTTCCAGAGCATCACGGCGCGTACAGCGGGGTTCAACAGCGTTGACTTTGGCGGTTTGGCCACGCCTACACTTCTAATGATGATCTTCCTGATGTTTGTCGGGGGTGGATCAGGATCTACCGCTGGAGGTATCAAAACCAGCACCTTCGCCTTGGTGTTTTTATCCGCTGCAGCAACCATTCAAGGGAAAAAGAACATCAACCTGTACAAGCTTCAAATCCCGTGGGAGCTGATGAACCGAGCCTTTGCCGTGTTCTTATTTGCGGTGGTATTTATCTTCTTGGGCATCTTCGCCCTTACGGTGTTAGAGCCCGATATGGAGCTCCTAGATTTAGCCTTCGAGCAGGTAAGTGCGTTCTGTACGGTGGGATTAAGTACGGGCATTACCGCAGATCTATCGCTGGGTAGTCAAACGGTGCTGATGCTCAGTATGCTCGTAGGTCGTGTGGGAACGCTCACCCTTGCTTTTGCGTTGAGTGGTCAGCATCCGGAGCTGAACAAATTTACCTATCCAAAGGCGAACATGAACGTAGGCTAAAATCAGCCGCGTTCACTGGTCCTGCTTATTTGTTCTTATCCTGAAAATCCAAGTCTTTCAAGCCGAGCGTCTTCAGTAGTTTCTTCCCGTTAATCTTCAAGGTTTCTTTTACACTCGTTGCCAATTTTCTTGCGGCATTGTCGTCCGGACGTGAAATGAACTTCGAATCGCGGTAGTGCACACCTTCTTCCGGTTTGGTGTAGTAATAGGTGTAGAAGCTCTTACGAGACTCTCCTTCGGGAATGTTGATTTTCTTATACCCGTGTGGGCTATTGTCATCGGTGTAGAAAATCACTGCAGTGTTGAACGTCGGTGGAACCTTCACCACACATTCGGTCATTTCCTTGTTCCAGAGCTCAAGATCTCCTCCGTATTCTGGTTTCCAATCTCTATTGAGGTAAACAAGAAGATTTATGCGTCTCCACAAACCCAATTTTGGATTCATGTTTACATCGATATGTACATCCACATACGATCCGTTTTTTCCCTGGTGCACGCCCGAGCCTAAGGCATCGCTGGTCGTATGCAGTCCATCAATACCCGTGATTTTGCACAGCATTTCACCCCACTGCGGCGACTGAATAGCCTCACGAATTTTCGTGAACGCAGGATGCCAACGCTCAAAATGATAATCTTCACTCTTGTCTTCATTCAGGCTCTTACGTTTCACGTTCAAATCTGAAATCGAAGGGAAATTCTCAAACAAGGCATGCGCGATTTCATCGGTAAAGAAATCCTCCATCACCAAATATTTGCACGGTTGCGCATTGTGGTAGTGTTCGCTCAATGTTTGTGCAACCTCCAGGTCGAGGTATTTAGGATTGATTATGCCTTGTGCCATGATATACTCGTTTGTGAACTTCAAATATAGCCGTTAGCTATTCTTTTTGCGTGTGACATCTGTCAGTTTTCCATAAACCCCGAAGAATAGTTTCGGTAAATAGCGCTTAAACGGCACTGCAAAACGCTCATATCCGCCTATAAATAGATGCTTCGGTGGATGCTTTCTCCCGGCCTTTTTCACGAACCTCTTCGCCAATTCCTCCGGCAACATCCCTTTCTCTTGAGCGACACTGTTTTTTCCGATCGGTTGGCCGTCTGGACCTAGACTGCTCAAAGTCACACTCGTATTTACAAAACCAGGGCTCAACAAGCCGATGTGCACGCCAGTGCCGCGCATCTCAAACTGCAGGCTTTCGAAATAGCCCACAACCGCAAACTTACTCGCCGGATATGCCGCCAGCGAAGGACTACCAAAATAGCCTAGAATGCTAGCCACGGTCCAAATCTGACCTTGATTTCTTTCTGTGAACTGGGGGAGGAGTGCCTTGGTAAGCGCTACGGCGCCCCAAAGATTGACTTCCATGACCTGACGTTCTACGGCGAAGTCCATTTCCTGGACGGTGCCTAGATGCCCCATGCCTCCGTTGTTGATCAGCACATCAATATGACCTTTCACGGCCATTGCTTCAGCGGCCCATTCGGGAGCCTGATCATGTGCCGCTAGATCCAGCGGTAATACATAGGATGCTTCAGGGAAGGGCAGCTCTGACTGCAGCTGCTCTAATAAGTTTCTGCGACGTGCAGAGAGTATGGTGAATGCGCCAGTGCGGTTATAGGCTTGGGCCAAAGCCCAGCCTATACCACTACTTGCACCTGTAATCCAAACGATTTTTGACTGTTTCATTCAGTAGAAAAAGTTTGGCAGTAATTTACAGCAATAAAGCTTATTTGCGTCTTTTAGGCGCGCCTTTAAACTTAGAAGTTCCTTTAAACTTTTTTGCGCCACCGCGGCTTTCGCTACGACCGGAGAATCCTCCTTCAGAGCGGCTTCCTTCGCTACGACCACCGTAACCGCCCTCTGAGCGACTACCGTATCCGCCTTCACGACGTCCACCTTCTGAGCGACCACCGTATCCGCCGTCACGACTTCCACCGTACCCACTACCACCGGCAGCACGACTGTTGGATTTGTTTCTGCGGTCATCGCTACCGAAACTACTTACGCGCTCGCGTTTTGGACGGTCGCTGTCGCCACCACTCCAGTTGCCACGTCTTTCGCCACGGTCGCTATCGCCACCCCAGCTGCTGCGTCTTTGACTACGGTCGCTATCGCCACCCCAGCTGCTGCGTTTTTCACCGCGGTCGCTGTTGCCACCCCAGTTGCCACGTTTTGCACCACGGTCGCTATTGCCACCCCAGCTGCCGCGCTTCTCGCGACGATCTCCACCGCCGTGTGAGTTGCTTCGACGTGGAGTACTTACTGCACCACCTTCTTCAAAGTAGGCATTCACCACGTACGAACCTGTTTTTGCACCTTGAAGCTTAGCAGCGATTTCTGGAGCAAAGCGCTCTTCGATATCGATGCGTGAAAACGACTGATCCATGTCAATCTTACCAATTTTTACTTTTTGGCCAGGCATTTGGTCGTTGATCAAGCCCATCAAACGGCTTGGGTTTACCTTTTGACGGTACCCTAAGTCGATCACGATCGTTTTGTATCCGGCCTCAACACCTGTGCGGTTGTCGCGTTTGCCGTGTTCTTTTGCACGTCCCGGAGTTTCGTTGATATCACGTGCTCCGCGGTAACGGCTCAAAATAGCTGAAGTCTCGTGGTCGAGGAAACGCTCGATCAACTCTGCTTTGCTCAGATGTGCCAGCTTGTCCATCGCTTGATCCAATAAGACTGGATCTAAGGTGGTCGAAGCTTCCATCGCTACTAGTTCGTCGATCGCTTCGCCCATTTTAATCTGGCAGATTGCGTCGCCTGAAGGGACAATTTTGTGTTCGAAAGTCTTGCCGATGATGCGTTCGAGTGTCTTTACTTTACGCATGTTACGACCGTGGGTGATCACAATAGAAATACCACTGTTCCCAGCACGACCCGTACGGCCTGAGCGGTGAACATATACTTCTGGATCGTCTGGAATGTTCACGTTGATGACGTGTGTAAGCTCGTTCACATCGATACCACGTGCTGCGACATCCGTTGCGACCATCACTTGCAAACGCTTGTTGCGGAAACGCTTCATCACGTCGTCACGTTGTGCCTGGCTCAAATCACCATGGATCGCTTCAGCACGGTAACCGTCGCTTACAAGCTGTTCCGCGATGCTCTGAGTCTCGCGGCGTGTTCTACAGAAGACGATGCCGTACATCTGTGGATTAAAGTCCAAAATACGACGCGTTGCTTCGTAGGTGTTTTTCGGGCTTACCACATACAGTTCGTGCTCTACTTTAGAGGCACTGATGTTTTTCTTCCCGGCAGAGATTTCTTTCGGTTCGTGCAAATATTTCTGCGTCAACTTTTTCATGCCGTCTGGCATAGTTGCACTGAAACATAAGGTTTGCTTTTCTTCCGGAGTGTTCGCAAGAATCGCGTCCAATTCATCCTGGAACCCCATGCTCAACATTTCATCGGCTTCATCCAGTACCAAGAACTGGACGTCCTCGATGCGGAGTTTGCGACGGTTGATCAGATCGAGTGTACGACCTGGCGTACCGACCACGATCTGTGGTTTTGCTTGAAGCTCGCGAATCTGTGTCGTGATCGGTGAACCACCATAAACGGCAGTTACTTTCACGTCCATAAATTTCGAGTACGATTCGATGTCTTTCGCGATCTGGAGACACAGCTCACGCGTCGGTGCCAAAACGATGGCCTGAACGTGCTGAACGTCTGCTTCCAACTGGTTGAGAATAGGCAAAGAGAATGCCGCTGTCTTACCAGTCCCAGTTTGTGCAAAAGCGATCAAATCGCCTTCGTTTTCTAATAAATGCTCGATACTGAGCTTTTGAATAGGTGTGGGTGTTTCAAAACCCAGTGCTTCCACCCCACGGATAATTTCCGGGAGTAGACCGCTGTCTTTGTATGTTTCCATAAAGGTAGCTCCTTAAAAATTGGAGCCGTCTAAAATTGCCCAGATCCGCTGGGTGCGCCTAACTGAGTGTCAGCGCTTCCGTACAAATTTTAGCCTACATGGAAGATGGACACCCCTTAATTGAGGTGCAAAGGTACAAAGAATATATTTGATAATGAACTACTTAGTTCCTCGAGCGCGAATGACCCAAGCTTCTCCGTTGTGGTAGAGTCCTTCGTTGAGCGTTATTTTTTCTTCCCAAACTTCGAGCTGGCCGAAATCGGAGAACAATTGCTGAACGGCTTCCACAGTAAAACACATGCTGCGCCCCTGAGGACCGCCGCTGCCCATACCGATGTTCTTTTCTGAGAATGCTTCGAAGATCAAATGACCACCCGGTGCCACAAAGCGCGAAAGACGAATGTAAATCTCCATACGTGAAGCCCCAGGAGGGTGCAAATAGATCGGTGCCAACACATCCACCATCACCGGACACAAATACTCCTGAGCATCTGCCACCGCATATTCGAGTTGCTGTCCGTGTTCCGCCGCCAATTTCAAGGCCTTGTCACGCGCCGCTTCGCTCTGGTCAAAAGCTACTACATTCCAGCCTTCTTTCAGTGCATGTACCGCGTTGCGACCTTCACCTTCTGCAGGTAAAAGCACCCCAGCTGGCTCCAATTTCGCCAACTCAGCTTTAAAGAATTCGTTCGGGTCAGTCCCGTATGCGTAGGCCGTCTTAGAGTAACGGTCGTTCCAAATTTTGGTCGGGTTATTGTCCATGGTATCGTTCATTCGTTTCACGTCTTTCATTCACACTTTCAGTGGCGAATATAGACGGCTTTCCATACATTTGCC
>CATITW010000348.1 GCA_949547975.1 Cryomorphaceae bacterium
AGTTCAATACGATCTATTCGCCGGTTTGAAGGAGGATAAAGTCTTCGACCAAGGGCTGAAAATCATCGCACCTTGGAACAAAATGTTCGTATACAGCACACGTATCCAAGAAGATCGTTCCGTTATGGAAGTGCTCTCTGCAAACGGTCTAACGATCCGCACAGAGCTTTCATACCGCTATCGTCCGATCGAAGAAAAAATCGGGTACTTGCACAACAACGTCGGTGAAAACTACCACGAGCGCATCGTCATCCCTGAGATTCGTTCAGCGACCCGCGAGGTGATCGGTAAGTATTTGCCAGAAGAGCTCTACAGCTCAAAGCGCGACAGCATCCAGACTGAAATCTTTGACCTTGCCGCGGACCGCATCCGTGAAAAGAACATCGAGCTCGACGCGGTACTGATCCGTGACGTAGGTCTACCAGAAAAACTAAAGCAAGCGATCGAGCGTAAACTAGAGCAGGAGCAGAGCTCGCTCGAATACGAGTTCCGTATTTCACGTGCCCAGCAAGAAGCCGAGCGTCAGCGTATCGAAGCAGAAGGTAAAGCAGCTGCAAACCGCATCTTGAGCCAATCTCTTACCGAGAAGGTCTTGCAAGACAAGGGTATCGAAGCAACGGTGCGTCTTTCTGAAAGCAACAATACGAAAGTGATCGTTGTCGGCGGTGGCGATAGCGGCCTCCCACTGATCCTCGGGAACAACTAAAACCCCGAAACAGCGCCCTACGGTGCAATGATTTTTACAAGAAGACGGTCCATGTGGCCGTCTTTTTTTATTTTACACCCTCAAAACCAGTCCCCAAGCCTGTACAAAGACCTGCCTTACTCGCAAAACACTCGCAGCTCATGGACTTACACGTCGCACTCAACTCCTCAGATCCGCTCTACACGATCGGCTGGCTTTCCGCGTTTTTCGTGGTCGTTTTCCCGCTTTGGTTCGCCCCAAAACTCTCTATCCGTTCCCGCGGCCAATTCGAAAAAACCTGGGCCTACCTCCTTATCGCCTCCTATTTCGCCATGACCGGAATCTCCTTTCTACGCGGCGAGGCAAGCTGGGGCACGAGTCTTTTATTCCATATGTGCGGATTTTCACGCCTGCTCCTGGTGGGTTACCTGCTCACTCGCAAAAAATGGATGGGCGAACTCGTCACCTTCACAGGCCTTGCGGGCGGTCTTCAAAGCCTCCTCACTCCAGAGTTCACGCACGGACTTCACCCGGTCTACGTCACGGATTACTACTTCAACCACGCCTCGATCGTAGGCATCGGCATCTACATCATCCTGGTCCACAAACAGCCCCTCAAACCCTACGCTTGGTTGCGCAGCTTCGGCCGCATCCAAATCATGGCTCTGATCGCCTTGGTGGTCAACCTGCTCACCGGCGGAAACTACATGTACCTGATGACCCCACCGATCGTCGACAACCCGCTGATCGTCAGCAGCACCGAATTCCCCTACCTCCACGTGCTGTTCTTCGAAGTGGCGGCCCTGCTAAATTTCGCGCTCATCCATCTGGTCCTCGGCCGCATCAGAGTGCGCGATCGTTACGGCGTCCCCACGCGCTAGCTTTTTCACAGATTGCCAACATTAAAATTGGCCAGTATCCTGTACTTTCGTGTCCAATTTCGCACAAACCCACCCACACCGGGTTAAACCTTTGCACACAGAAGCATCTAACAGGCATGAAACCAAACCCATACACCCTATTTACCGTCATTTTCACTTTCCTCAGCATCACGCTATTCGGCCAGCAGCCCGGCGGACGCGGAAACATGGACCCCAACAAACTTCCTAA
>CATITW010000349.1 GCA_949547975.1 Cryomorphaceae bacterium
ATAGTGTGTGATTTAATTTATTCAGCTTCAGTCTTGGGTAAAAACAGACCAATTACAGGCAGCGAAAATACGACAATACTTAAAGCTAGTGATCTAAAAAAGTAACTAAACAGGATTAATAGGAGGAGCAGAATGAATTGGCCACGTTTCCGAAGTGGACTACCGCCGCCCTTGAGGCTGAGGATGCGGATATTGGCATTTGTCCAGTAGACCGAAATGGCCCATAGCGCCACCAAAACTAGGGTGAAGATGAGTTGCTCGTCGTCGTTAAACCGGCTTACCCATTCCCAATTTTCGTAGGCACTGAGCCAGCTCCATATGCCCAATGCGAAGAGTGCATTAGCGGGAGTTGGCATTCCGATAAAGTCGATGGTTTGATCCGTGCTGAGGTTAAATTTTGCCAAACGGTAGACGCTCGATGCCGCCACCAGACCTCCCATAAAAATGGCATAAGGTTGATCGATCGCACCATAACCTCCAAGTATGCTCGACCACAAAAATGCCGGTACCGCGCCGAATGAAATGGCGTCGGAAAGCGAATCGAGTTCTTTACCTAGCGGTCCTGAAACGCCAAGTTTTCGTGCTAGAAAACCGTCAAACACATCACACAGAGCTGCGGCTAGTAAACATGCGACAACGCCTGTGGTACTGTCGGTTTGAATGAAATAAATGGTTACTACGCCCAAAGTGGCGTTGAGAAGTGTTAAAAGATTGGGCAGGTGTTTCATGGGGTACAAAGATGCATTATTTTGGCAGTCTATGAGAAACTTGGGAAATCAGAGCGTGGGTACGCTTGTGGCGGTTGCAGCGATTTGTCTGAACCTCGCTTGGCTATATCCTTTTACGGCACCGCTGGTGATCATCGCCTTTGTGGCGGCGGAGTGGATTGCGCGCAAAAGTTCCAAACCGTTCTGGGCCTTGTATCTCGTGTTCGGTTTGTGGAATGCAGGCACGACGTATTGGATTGCAAATGCACATCCTTTAGGTGTAGTGGCTACCGTCGGGATCAATTCTGCACTGATGGCCGGAGCCCTGCGATGGGGTGTACGCAGCGAGCAAATGTTATTGCGCTTTCCAACGTTCGAAAAATACCGTTGGCTCCGATTCTTGCCGATCCTTGCGGCTTGGGTAGCGTTTGAACAACTGCATGAAAATTGGGCCCTGTCCTTCCCCTGGTTGAACCTGGGAAATACCTTCCACAGCCTGCCCTATCTCGTGCAGTGGTACCAAATCACCGGAGCAGTAGGTGGAACCATATGGGTGCTGATCGTGAGTCAAATGATTGCCAAAGGCAGCGGTACAAAGTCTATTCTTACCGCTTTACTGGC
Organism: Cryomorphaceae bacterium; assembly: GCA_949547975.1. Next base: position 1,329 of record CATITW010000349.1, read on the forward strand.
GCCCACAGCCCTATCTTTCGCGCTGTATTTTTGGCCGAATACCGCACCGGAAAAGGCGATCGATGTGGCCGTGGTTCAACCCAATATAGATGCGTACGTGGATAAATGGGAATTGCCCGAACGCGTGCAAATCCAGAAAGTAGAACGCTTGCTCACAAGTACCCTAGGGTCGGATACCGTAGACCTTGTGGTACTGCCGGAGACGTTTTTGCCCAAAGCAAGAGAAGAAGGAACCTTTGGCAAATCTGCAACGGATGCCCAATTCCAGAAACTGCACCAGCGGTTTGCACGGGCCACACTGTTTGGCGCGACCACCTATGATTTTCAGCAAACGGCCAATGCGTTCAACCGCCCGTACGGCTCTAAATTTTACACCATATACAACACGGCCCTGTTCACCCAAGGGGTTAATGACCTCTCGTACTACCACAAGGGCAAGCTGGTGGTGGGTGCCGAGACGATGCCCTTTGTTCAGACGTTAAAGCCCATTTTGGGCGATTGGTCCGTCGCCTTGGGCGGTACCTCGGGAACGCTTGGGGTAAGTGCTGAGCGTACCGTGTTTGAGGCGGAGGAGTTGCAGTTGAAATTGGCCCCAATTATTTGTTGGGAGAATGAATTTTCAAACTATTCCACGGCCTACGCAAGGCAAGGTGCGAATCTGCTCGCGGTGATCACAAACGATGGCTGGTGGGGCGATACTCCAGGACATGTACAGCATTTGCGCTTCTCGGGACTTCGTGCGATCGAGCAAGGTCGATATGTCGTTCGTAGCGCGAATACGGGCGTTTCTGCGATCATCGATCAGAAGGGACGCTTACTGCAGACCTTGGGTTGGGAAGAGGAAGGGGTGCTTCGAGCACAAGTGCCGCTGCGCGAAAACACGACTTTGTATGTGCGAACGGGGAACATTTTAGGACCTTTCTTCGTTCTGCTCTTCGGACTCATCGCAGGTGTAGTTCTAGTTAGCAGATTTTTCCGCTTAAAGCAGTCTTAACGGATTTGTGGTCGTTAAATTTGTGTCACGTAAAAACAAAATTCAATGAGTTCATACGACGTAGTAGTAATCGGTTCCGGACCTGGAGGATATGTAAGCGCAATCCGTTGTGCACAATTAGGCCTTAAAACAGCCCTAGTAGAGAAATACAACACCCTCGGTGGAACATGTTTGAACGTAGGGTGTATCCCTTCTAAAGCACTTTTAGACTCTTCTGAGCACTATCATGCCGCGGTGCATTCTTTCGAGGAGCACGGGATCAACATCAACCCGCCAAAGGTGGACTTTGCGAAAATGATCGAGCGTAAAGCGGGCGTAGTAAGCACGACGTGTGATGGTATCGACTATTTGATGAAGAAGAACGAGATCGATGTATTGCACGGTTTCGGTTCATTGGTTGATAAAAACACGGTGAAAATAGACGGCGAGCAGAGCCAAACGGTTGCTGCCAAGAACATCATCTTAGCAACAGGTTCAAAGCCGATCGAGCTGCCGTTTGCAAAATTCGATAAAGAGCGCATCATCTCCTCGACAGAAGCGTTGAGCTTGAAGGAGATTCCGAAACACATGATTGTGATCGGTGGAGGTGTGATCGGTCTAGAATTGGGCTCTGTATACAAACGCCTAGGCGCTGAGGTCACTGTGGTAGAATATGCGAAGAGCATTATTCCTACGATGGACGGCGCGATGGGTAAAGAGTTGCAGCGCAGCTTGAAAAAATTGGGCATGAAATTCAGCCTAAGTACCAAAGTCAGCAACGTAACGCGTGAGGGCGATGTGGTGACGGTTACCGGTACCAATAAAAAAGGTGAAGAAGTCACCTTCCAAGGCGATTACTGTCTTGTAGCAGTAGGTCGTGGCGCATACACAGCGAACCTAGGGCTAGAGAACGTAGGCATCGCAACAGATGACCGCGGACGTATCGAAGTAAGCGACCATTTGCAAACTTCCGTACCGAACATCTATGCGATCGGTGATGTGGTTCGTGGAGCCATGCTTGCCCACAAAGCGGAAGAAGAAGGGGTATTTGTTGCGGAATCTATCGCAGGAGAAAAACCACACATCAACTACAACTTGGTTCCTGGAATCGTATACACTTGGCCGGAAGTTGCGGCGGTTGGAAAAACCGAAGAGCAGCTCAAGGAGGCAGGTGTTGACTACAAGAGCGGATCTTTCCCGATGCGTGCACTAGGTCGTTCGAGAGCTTCAGGCGATATCGACGGTGTAGTGAAAGTGTTGGCAGATAAGAACACGGATGAGGTGTTGGGTGTACATATTGTAGCGGCACGTGCTGCGGACATCATCATGGAAGCAGTAACGGCAATGGAATTCCGCGCTTCTGCTGAAGACATCGCGCGCATCTGTCACGGACACCCGACCTACACGGAAGGCTTGAAAGAAGCGGCACTTGCGGCCACTGCGAACCGAGCAATTCATAGCTAGTGAAATCAGTATCGGCGCACATAGTCGATGCGAGAAGCATAGAGAATCGGCTGTTGGAACTTTCCAGCAGTCGATCTTTTTTTGCACTCTATACCTCTAGGGGCTACCCCAATTCACATAAGAAATACGAACTGGTCTTTGGCTGGGGTGCTACTGCACAGTTCGATGCCGATGCTTTAAGCGAAGGAGCGTTCGAAAGCGGTTGGAAATTTGGGTACCTGGGTTACGAGATGCGTCACCGTTTTGAAAAACTGCAGAAAGGCAACCCCGCATTGGGCGATTGGCCTGAGGCGCAGTTTTTTGCCCCACGAATTGCAGGGACGTTATCGCCCGAAGGGGAATTGGTGGTGTATGGAGAAGACCTCCAAAAAGCCGATGCAGCCTTAGCGCTCCTATTACAGCCTGCTGGATGCAGTGAAGGCAGTACTTCCTTGGATTTTTCGCCGGTAGAAACCAAGCAAGAATACCTTGCCGCCATCAGTGCATTACAGGAGCATATTCAGTGCGGTGACATTTATGAGATCAACTACTGCACCGCCTTTGTAGCGAACGCTGAAGGGATAGATCAGCAGCATTTATTCCGAAAGTTAGTGGGCGCCACA
>CATITW010000350.1 GCA_949547975.1 Cryomorphaceae bacterium
GAATTGGCCGAAGCGCTGCCGAATGTAACGATCACCTTTGATGCCTTCTGTGAACATGTAGACTTCAATGCGGGGACCGTTCACATGAAGCAAGGCGAGCAGCTCAATGCCTATTCAGCGGACCTCATTGTTGGGGCAGATGGAACAGGTTCTTCGGTTCGAGGTGCCTTGATGAAGCAACCGCGCTTTAATTACAGCCAACACTTCATAGACAGTGGGTACAAGGAAGTCCATATTCCTGCTGGGAGTAATGGTGAACCCCAACTCAATATTGATGCGTTGCACATTTGGCCTCGCCGCGAATTCATGCTGATGGGACTCGCCAACACAGATAACGGATTCACCGGAACTGTTTTCGCACCGTTCGGCGGCGAATACGGATTAGACCACCTCAATACCGGTGCAGACGGAATGCGTTACTTCGAGGAATATTTCAAAGATGCCATCCCGCTTATTCCAAATTTAGAGGAGCAATGGGAAAGCAACCCTACGTCAGCCTTGGCGTGCATTCGTTGTGAACCTTACCATTGGGGCACCAACACGATGCTTATCGGTGATGCCGCACATGCCACCGTTCCTTTCTATGGAGAAGGCATGAACGGATCGCTGGAAGACGTTCGCGTCTTCTTGGAGCTGCTCGATGAGCACGGGGATTCCGACATGAAAAAAGTACTGGAAATCTACACAGAACAACGTGTACCGGCGGGCAATGCTTTGGTAGACCTAAGCTTGAGAAATTTCATTGAAATGCGAGACCTTGTGGCGGACCCAAGCTTCCAGTTGCGTAAAAAAATAGAGCGTAAGGTACAGGCCAATCATCCGAACAAATGGACGCCGCTCTATACCTTGGTAAAGTTCACTAACATCCCTTACCATGAGGCTAAGGCAGAAGGAGAACGCCACGATCGAATCATGGAAGAAATTCTGGCCATGGAAGGTATCGAGGAGCATTGGGAGAGCGACGAGGTTGAGCAAGAAGTACTTCGTTTGTTCGAATCTGTCCGTTAGAATCGAATACCACCCGTGTGAATCCACACCACTTTGCCTTCTAAGGAAGTGCGCTGAAGATATGCCCATACCTTCGCGTTGTAGTTTGGATCCAACGGTATTCCTGTGATTTGCTCAAAGTTCTTGGCCTCTTCGAGCAGTGAAGACGACCATTTCCCAAAGCCGCCAAAATGCGTTTCATCTTCCCAGTGAAGGGTGATGTGTTTTGACAAGACCAGCTGCTGAACCGCAGCGCGTTCATTGTGAGCACCTTTCACAGCACTAACCACGTGGACCTTTGTTTTGCAGCCTGCAGGCATCGCCGTAAGAATTCCAGAAACGGTTGTACCTGTGCCCGAGGCGAGTACTAGATGGTCGGGTTCGTGGGCCAATTCTTCCCAAATCTCCCCACAACCCTCCATGGCGTGGGACCCAGCACCGCCCTCAGGAAGTACCCTGCCCTTGTATCCTGCCCAACCTTGTTCACGCAAGGACCTGAAGGCACTGCGGGAAATAAATTCTAAAGTCATGCCTTGTTCTGCGCAGTAGGTAAGCAAGCCGTTGCTGTAGGCATTCAATTCTTCACCGCGCACCACGCCTGTAATGGGATGACCAAAGTGCTTGGCGGCAAAGGCTGCCGCCGGCAAGTGATTGCTAAAGGCACCACCGAAGGTCGTGATGGGCTCTCCAGGTCGTAGTATTTGGAAGAATCCTTGGAGCTTGCGCCACTTGTTGCCGGAGACTATGGGGTGAATGAGATCGTCGCGTTTTATCCATAAA
>CATITW010000351.1 GCA_949547975.1 Cryomorphaceae bacterium
ACAGTTTCTAACAGTACCTCCATAGCATCGTGACGCACGGAATGTCCGTCACCTACATACCAGCCACTCGGGCCGCGCTGCAAGATGACCTCGGATGGCTGCTTGTCCCGGATGATGATTTTCGTGATTGCCGCAGTATCCTTCACCGCAAAGTCGTATTGGGCTTTGAGCTCCTGCATACCTTCGCTCTGTGCGGGCTGGTTGCATGAAGTCATGGTCCATAAGGCGGCGCCAAAAAGGAGGAGGGATGATATCGATCTAACGTGCATATTTTCTTCTTCTGATTAAGGTGAATAGCGCAGCTGCTAAGGCGAGTATGATCTCAGGAACAGCGACATTAAGGGCCTTCCAATAGGTGGCGCGGTCGTTCACTTGGTTCTCGTTGAGCATGCGCAGTTTTACGTCTCTGGTGCGGGTCTGCATCAAACCGCGGTCGTCAAGCATGTAGTCTACGAGATTTAACACAAGGTCGTCGTTGCCGTACTGGATGTTCGTGTATTGGTCAAAGCCTAGGGGCAGTGGCTGTCCTCGAGGCAGTTCAGGATTGATGAGGTTTACTTGGTTGCGGATCAAATCTCCATCGCTAAAGAATGCCATAGAGGTCGGTGTGCTGATTTTAAGCTGAGGAAGGGTCGCTCCGGCAGTTTTTGGTGCAATTCTATTGGCATAGGCACTTTCGAAGCTGCCCTCGAGAAGTAGACCTGCAATGATGTCACGCGTTTGGAAGGCGCGCGGATCTGGACGGTTGTAGAGTGTTTCTAGGCTGACCGTGTGTGGCGCTGGTACTCGCTTTGCGTTCACCGAACTCTGCAATAAGATGTGTTTTTGAAGGCCTGGAGCTTCTACCGTGTCTAATGATGAGGTGAATTCACCCTTGACCGCATTCAGGTTCAAGACACTAGGATGTTCCGTGGCTCCGAGGAGTGGGAAGTATACCCAAGGGTTGATACTGCGGCGGTCGTTGATGCCTGCACAACGCACGTCTTGGATGAGGTCGGTGTTGACTCGAACGCCGTATTTAAAGAGAAGGTCGGTAAGGTTCAGGTCGAAATATGTGGGATAAGCGAGAAAGTCAGGTCCGTAGCTCAAGCTGTCCATCTCTGCGTGCACACCGTCTAGGAACCAAACCAGGTGGCCACCGCCCATCGCGAACTGGTCCAGGAGGTATTTGTCCATTTCGCTAAAGGCTTCGGTAGGTTTCGCAACGATGGCGAGTTCAAAGGTATTGAGTCGACGAATCATGTCTTGAACGTCCGGCGCTCCGTTCGGCAAGGCTTTGTAGGTTTCCATAGAGAAGCGCTCGACCTTGTAGTGTTCGCTCAAGGCCATGCCGATGCCAGCTGTTTGAACTGCCGTAAGCTCGCCGTGGCCTGTGATCATGGCTACTTTAGGCTTGTCCTCTACGAGTAAGGCGCTCAGTGCGCGGGCCAGATTGAATTCGAGTTGCTGGATGGAAATGTTTACTTGTTCAGCCGGATCGTAGACCATTACATCTTCCAGTAAAATGGCGACTTCTTCTTTTTCGCGATAGCTCATCATGGCTGCTGGAAAGACATTGAGCACGCTTTGACCGTCTTTGGAGGCGACCTGGAGTTGAACGGCATTGATGCCTTTTGTGGCCAATTGATTTTTGAATTCTTGCGCTTTTTCGACTTGATTCGGGTTGATGAATTCGAAAAACACGTTGCCGTTTCTCGCACTCCACTCCTCGAGCATGTAGCGGGTTTCCAATTTCAAACGTTCGAAACCTGCAGGGAATTGGCCCTCGAGATATACCTTGATCAGTACCGGCTCCTCGATGCCATCGAGCAATTCTTCCGTACCGCTGCTCAGTGAATAGCGCTTTTCTTCAGTGAGGTCAATGCGCTCGGGGAAAAGGTAACAGACCAAAACCACAAGCGTTGCGGCAGCGGCAAATTTCCCAGCGCCCCACCAAGGCGAACGCAAGTGGCCGCGCCCCACTAAGGCGAGTGTGCCGCCTAAAAACAAGAGGACAAGTGCCACGAAATAGCCTAAATCACGGAAGTCAAGGACGCCGCGAGAGAGGCTGATGTAGTGCTCGTTGATGCCGAATTGGCGAAGGGTTAACTCCCAACCTGAAAATTTGTACAAATCTGCTAAGGCTTCGAACCCTAAGTAGAGTGCCATATTGAATGCCACCCCGAGGACGAATGCGACGACGTTGTTTGTGGTGAGTGCGCTGGCAAAAACCGATACCGCGGTGTAGGCTGCACCTAAAAGGAGCAAACCGATGAATGAGCCTACTGCTGCGCCCCAGTCCAAGTTTCCTACCGGTGAACCCAAAGCGCTCATGCTGTAGAGGTAGATCAGGGTCGGTAGGATCGACAATACAACTACAGCGAAGGTTCCTAGAAATTTTGCAAGGACGAGCGACGGCGTTGAGATGGGGCGGACGATGAGTAATTCCATCATGCCTGATTTTAATTCATCACTGAACACGCGCATGCTGACGGCTGGAATCAAGAATAAAAACACCCAAGGTGCGAGACCGAAATAATTGGTCAAAGAGGCATATCCACCTTCCAGCAGATTGAATGGGCCGTTAATAACCCAGAGCATTAAGCCGTTGATCAGCAGGTAGATACCGACGATTAAATAGCCTAAAATTCCTGAGAAATAGACCTTAAGTTCTTTCTGAAGTTGTGCTATCATGGTGTTGCTTCTGCTAATTCTTCTAGGGTCCAAGCCTCTGGTTTGTCGTAAAATAGCGCCTTAGTACGTGGCCAAACCGCTCCAAATAATTCGCTCTTGCGGTACGCGTTTAAATCCGCTTCAGCGTTCCACTGGCTGTAGGTAAAATAATGTCTCTCGCCTCGAAGCATTTTTACCCCGAAACATCCGTTCTGCGTTGCAATTTTGTCCTTCGAACTTTCAAAAATGCGTTCAAACTCCGCACCCTGTTCACTCGCTGGATCTATAGCCAATTTTACAATGCGTGTGATCATACCAAATCTATTCGCACCCAGTCGTTAATCTTCAATCCCAACAGCTGATTGCTGCCTTTGATGTGTTCGCCACCGCTCTTTCCTACAATCACACAAAGCATGCCGTATTCGTCCCAGTGTGCCGCGATCGCCGACTGAGGAACATCCGCTCGACGCTCGTAAATCTTTGGTATGCTTCTGTTGCGTACGGTCTCCACTGTGGCCCTACGTCCTTGCTGATGCGTTGCATAAAGGGCTTTGGAAATATTCGTAACACACGTTCCGAGGTGATCCACGTAGACAATGTGTCCACTGATCGCGTGGTCGGATACTGCCGGTTGGCTTTCTTTCAAATTTTTCACTTTGGTTAGCGCTGGGCCCAACATTTCGAGCTTACCGCCTTCTAAGAGATGGGCGGTGGCTGCAGCAAATAAGTCGAATACGTCCGACGGGTCGATTCCACGAATGTCCAAGACGCGTGCACCCGTGATCTTCTTTCCGCGCAGTACGCTGGTGAGAATTCCGTTGTTGGCGGCAATAAAAAATTGGCCACCGGAGCGCAAACAGATGTACTCTATTCCCTCCTTTGGCGCTGATCCCACGAACACACAATGTACGCTTCCAGCGGGAAATTCCTGATGGGTCCTACGTAACATAAAGGCCGCCTCCGTTAAGTTGTACGGCTCCACGAGGTGAGAAATATCCACCAGCAACGGCGCGGCAATCCTGCGAATAAAACGCGATTTCGCCAAGGCCACCGTAGTGTCTCTTAAACCAAAATCAGATGTTAATGTAATGACCGCCATAGATCGCTAAGTTGTGCGCCTTGAGTATTGGTGAAAATGTAGTTACTTTGTCAAAAGTAAGGCAATTCCGCCTTCGATTATCGTACTCAACCAAGCAGT
>CATITW010000352.1 GCA_949547975.1 Cryomorphaceae bacterium
GAAATGGCCACATTAGCCCTGATGAGCCAAAAGGTGAGCAATGCAAAAATCGCGGCCACCGGTTTCGAATACAAGCACGATCAGCTCGACGATGCCCTAACCGATTTGCTCAGCAAATAATCGACAAACACACCAACAATAAAAGGCCCCATGCGCAAAATGCACATGGGGCCTTCTTCTATTCATTCGCTAAAATGAACTCTTCTAACTTACGATTGAGTCGCAGTTACAGAGATGGTGAGCTCGATGCTGTGATCGATCAAGTCTTCTTTCAAGCTTTCAGCAATCGTTGCATCTTCGCTATCGTGGAATTTAACACCCCACTTCGTTCTGTCAATGCTGAATGTAGGAGCATCAAAAGAAACAGAACCTTCGCTTACAGCGATGTTTGCAGGGAATTCGATGCTGTTCGTTACACCGCGCAACGTCAAGTTTCCTACTACAACAGAATTAGTTCCTTCTGCTGCTGCATCCTTAACCTCTAGGATTTCGAAAACACTTGTTGCAAAGCTGTCAACAAAGAAAAAGTCTTGTGACTTCAAGTGACCTACTAAATATGCGTTCTTTCCTTCATCTTCAAGATCCGTATTTACGATAGCGTTCATATCGATCGTGATCGATCCACCGACAACTTTACCTTCTAATACAGCGAATGTTCCTTCTTGAACACCGATCGTTCCTACGTGCTCAGAAGCAACGTACGATTTAAAACCTCTCCACGCTACTACTGAACCTGAGTCCAACGCAACGTTTGTCGCTTCTACTACAGCTTCCACTTCTTGAGCCTCACCTGTTGTTGCCTCTTCTGCCTTCTCCATGTTACAGCTTGCTGCGAGTACTGCAACAGCTGCCATCATTGCTAATTTTTTCATTCTATTTTTTAATTAATGGTTTATTTGATAACCCAAAGGTACAGTAAATGTTTAAACAACTATATAATTATTTTTGAACTAGTAAAAATCAGTTCATGTGGTCTGCTTAATACATTTTTCGACGAAGACGAATGGCAAGCACACTTACGATAAGTGTGATACTACCAGAGAGTACATACGGATAGGTGTAATGCCATCCGTACACTAAGCCACCGATAGCAGGTCCAACTACGCGGGCCAAAGAGCCTACACTTTGGTTGGTACCTAGAATCTTACCCTGAGCATCTTCCGGAGCTAGCGTGGTCAAAAGGGTGCTTACGGTAGGTGTTAATAAGGCGTTCCCGAAGGACAACAGTGTGAGCGATAGGAGCTCAAAATAAAAGCGATCGGTTGGTGCGAAGGGCATGGTGAATAATCCTACTGCCACCAGAATGGTTCCAAAGACCAATAAATTTCGCTCGCCGAACCATTTGTTGAATTGGCCGATTAGACCTCCTTGAATGATGACCGCAAGCAAACCGATGTAGGCAAATGTGTAGCCAATATGCATCTCGCTTAAGCCAAAATGCTCCGCCCAGAGCAGTGTGGAGGTGATCTGCATCATACTGAAACCGAGGATGTACACAAAGTTTATCGTGAACAAAGCATTCACCTCATAGATGGAGCGAAAACGAATGATGTCTTTGAATGGGTTGGGAAACAGAATGGCTTTGTCCGATTTTACTTGGAGCGTTTCACCTAAAAAGAAATACGCGGAAAGTAGATTCACCACGCCCAGTGCTGCCGCAAAATAACCCACGCCTTGTACCCCGTAGTATTCATTCAACACCCCTCCTATCGATGGACCAAAGATGAATCCCAAACCGAAAGCGGCTCCGATGATTCCGAATGCTTTCGTGCGATTTTCTTTAGGGACAACGTCACTGATGTACGCTTGGGCGACACTTAAGTTTGCTGCACCAAAACCCTTAAGCATTCGGGTGGCAAACAGCAGCCACAGCACCGTGGCATTTGCAAAGAGTACATAGGCTATAATCATAATAGCGATGCTGATCAGCATGATCGGACGACGTCCGTAACGATCACTTAAACCGCCCCAAAAGCTGGCAAACATGAACTGCATGATGCTAAACGAGGTGCCTAGAAGACCTACCATAGCATCCGTCGCACCCAATGTTTTTGCATACGTTGGCAGAATGGGAATGATCAAGCCAAAACCCATCAGGTCCAAGAAGATGGTCAGAAACAGTACTGCGAGCGCCTTATTTTTCATCGGCGTGCTTTTTCGCTAGGGAAACCACTTCCACACCGTGATGCCCGACTTTGTAGGCATGTAATTCACGAGCTCGGAGGGTTGCTTCAAAAACCGTTTTAGCTTCTTTTTCGAACTGGTCAAAATCGCGGTAACGTGCACTGTAATGGCCGATAAGAAGGTTCTTCGCCCCTGCTTCCTGCGCCACGCGAGCTGCTTCTTTAGCCGTAGAATGCATGGTGGTCAATGCGCGATCCGCACGATCCTCACAAAACGTACTCTCGTGATACAATAGATCGACCCCCTTCACATATTCCGCGGTTTCAGGTACATACATGGTATCCGAAGCAAATGCATAACTCAGCGGTGCTGGTGGATCTGTGGTCAATTCCGCATTCGCCACTACCGCACCTTGTTCACTGGTCCAGTCTCTACCGTCCTTGATCCAATGATAATCACACACAGGTATCCCGTAGCTGTCTGCGACCGCCTTGTTCAAGCCGCGCTTCAACGGTTTTTCTTTAAACAGGAATCC
>CATITW010000353.1 GCA_949547975.1 Cryomorphaceae bacterium
CCAGTACCATAGAGCTGTTCAACGAGCTCGATGAGGTGGAGGTACGTAGTGAAGACCCTGGGGTTTCGCTCTCGAAAAAAGCCATCAACACCAAAGAGCTCATCTCCGAAGTGGAGTTGCGTAAAGCTGCATGCTGTGACCTCAGCGAAAGTTTTGAAACCAATGCTTCGATCTCGGCGTCCTTCACGGATGCGGTTACCGGTACGCGACAGATTCGCTTGTTGGGTCTAGAAGGACCGTATGCGCTCTACACACGTGGGAATCTGCGAACGATGGAAGGTACCGCCTCCGTCATGGGCCTCGGCTTCATTCCCGGGGCGTGGATCCAGAGCATTCAGCTGACCAAAGGTCCCGGTAGTGTAGTGAATGGAGCAAGTGCGATCAGTGGCCAAGTGAATTATGAGCTGCGCCCTAGTTTCACCGACAAAATTGGTCACTTCAACCTATTTGCAGGTCCCGGAAGATTCGAGCAAAACCTGATCTATACTTGGAAACAGAGTAAGAAATGGTCCTCGAACGTTATGGTCCATGGAAGGCAACAGCTCTTCCGCTGGGATGCCAACGGGGACAATTTTCTCGACGCACCACTGTCCAACCATTTGTTTGTACAAAACGCTTGGAAATTCAACGGTAAAAATTCCGAAGGACAACTTGGGTTGAAATTCAGCTCATCAGACAACATCGGTGGCGATGTCAACTTTGGACGCCCCACATTTGCGCCGATATGGAGCCATGAACTAGGTACCGACCGCTTAGAACTTTGGGCCAAACGCGGCTACTTCCTCAAAGGAGGCATCAACCGCAGTATCGGAACGCAGTTCAATGCAAATTATCAGACCATAGACAGCTACTTCGGTACGCGTCAGTTCAACACCGAAGAAACCGACTACTACGGAAACTTGATTTTTCAAGACAACATCAGCGATACTCGCCATACCATCAAAGCGGGGATCGATCTCCGCGCTCAAGATGTCGACATGTTGATGTGGGAGTACAACGGTGATTACACGGCCATCACCTCCGGTGTGTACGGTGAATACAGCTTCGTAAGTAGCCCCGACGGAGAGGGACTGAGTCTAATTCTTGGCCAGCGTTTGGACCGTCTTGACTTAACGGGTCGCGATCCGATGCTGTTTTATGTACCTCGCCTACACCTGAAATACAACCACAAGGCATGGTCACTGCGCGGTCAAGCATCGCGTTCTTATCGCTATGCCACTCTAGGTGCAGAGTACATGGGCTATATGGCAAACAACCGACACTTCACCCTTCCTACGACCAGTGCAGGAGTAAGTGCTCCGGCAGTAGAGAGTTCATGGACCTTGGGAACGAGCGTCGCCTATACAAAAGATGTATTCTTTAAGGAGCTTCAAGTACAGGGCGATGTCTTTTTGACGAAGTTCGACCGAAAAATTGGGCTAGATTTGGACCAAGCTGTGGACAGTGGAACCTTCTTCTACCGCGAGTTCTCACCGGCCGAATGGAGCAATCAACCCTTCGCTCTTTCTGCGCAGATCGGCGCCCAGTATGAGCTGCTGCACCGCACCATGTTCAAGGTTGCATACCGCTTCCAGGATGTGCGCCAGGTCGACTTGCAAGGCTCGGCACTCGAAGAGGTGATCCTCAATGTGCCACATCTGTTGTACCTCGGCGTGAGTTACAACGCAAGAAACGGCATCGGTGTTGAGCTGAACGCAAACTACAATGCTTCCCAGCGTCTACCAAGCGTAGGATACGATGAGCGCTCCCCAGCATTCACCATGCTCAATCTACAAGTAAGCAAGCAAACCAACCGCCGAGGTCAGGTATACATAGGGCTGCAAAATCTGCTCAATGTACGCCACTTAAACCCAGTGATTGGCAACGATCTTTGGTTCAGCGACCCGATACCCGGCAGGTTTGATGCTTCTGTAGTATGGGGCCCTATCATGGGACGACAGCTGTATGCCGGCTGGCGCTATGATTTAAAAAAGAAAAAATAAGGCGCTGCCCATATTTAAGCGACCATTAAAAAAGCCGCTCCTTGATAGCAAGGAGCGGCTTTGTTGTTCTAAGATAACAATGCGCCTAAAGCTTAAGCGCTATTTCGTGAGGCGTTTATATTGCCATAGAGCGATCGTACCACGAGCTTTTCTAAAATCGCTCGTTCCTTCTCACTTACCTCATCATTTCTAAGACGGATTAAGGCATATTGCTGGATCACAAGCAACGGCAACACGATGTTTTCACGCAAACCGATCGACGCTTTGATGCCTGGATTATTGCTGAGCAGTTCAGGCTGACCGGAGATTTTCAGCACCCAATGCTCTGTGCGCTCAAATTCTGCGTTGAGTTCCTTCCAAAACTCGCCGAATTTTGGATCATCCGCCATATAGGCAGTGAGCGGGAAGAAAGTCTTACACATGCTTTGCATCGAATTTTCGATGAGCGTTCTGAAAAACTTGGACTTTTTAAACAGCGATTGAACCTCGTGCAGCTTGCCCGATTCTGACAATTCCTCCAAAGCTCGACCGAGTCCGTAAAACCCAGGGATGTTCATTTTCAATTGTGACCACGCACCCACAAAAGGAATCGCACGTAGATCGTCCAATTCTAATTTCTTCGCCTTCCCTCTTTTCGACGGGCGGGAGCCGATGTTCGCCATACCGTAAAACTTCAGCGGGCTCATCTCCTCCAAAAATTCGGTGAAGAGTGGATTTTCTTTGATGTTGGTGTAGTGCTTCAAACTGATCTCACTGAGCTGCTCAAGCACATGGCGCTCCTGCGGTTGCAAGACCTTAGAGTCGTCCACTAAAAGGATGTTCTCCAGCCCCGCTGTGATGAGCTGCTCCATGTTGAACTGGGCACTTTGCGAGGTTCCGAAATTGGACGAAATGGTTTGCCCTTGAACGGTCAGCTGGATTTGCGAAGAGGCAATGTTTTGCCCTAAGGATGCATAGAAGTTGTGCGTGTTACCCCCTCCACGAGCCGGTGGGCCTCCTCTACCGTCAAAGAACAAGACATCGATGTCGTTTTGCTTGGAGATGCGCGTCAGGTTTTCTTTGGCGCGGTAAATACTCCAATTCGCGGACATATATCCCCCATCCTTGGTTCCGTCACTGAAACCGAGCATGATGGTCTGTTTGTTATTGCGTTGGGTGAGGTGGTTGCGGTAATTGGCTTCCGAATACAACGTGTTCATCGAAGCGCCAGCACCTAATAAATCGTCGATGGTCTCAAAAAGTGGGACGATATCTACGGTGATTTTTTCATCCCCGAATGCCGTCCAACGTGCCAAGGCAAAGACGCGCGCAACATCCATCGCACCGCGACAGTTCGAGATGATGTACCGGTGCGCTCCGCGCGGTCCGTTTTGCTTTTGGATCGAACGAATCACGCCAAAACTCTGCAAGGTGTCGTCGATACGATCGTCACCCGAAAGCGTTCCCTTCCAAGAGGCCTGCATGGAAAAGAGTTCCTCGGGAGTTGCGGGCTCTTCCAAACCAAGCTGCTCGAGCAAGGTATCGAAGGCACGCTTGATCTCGCGACTGTCCTGACGAATGTCTAAACTGGCAAAATGAGAACCGAACAGCGCAACACGATCGAGCAGCTCTTCAACAAGCTCGATGAAGATGCCGTCGTGGTGTTCTTTCAAATCTCTGCGTACGCTGCGCAACGACTCCCGAAACGAGATGAAATCCCATTCTTCTTGGTGTCGAATACAGCGCAATACCGTTTGTTCGATGTTCATCAGGTCTTCGTACACTCCGGAGAACGAGATGCGTCTGCGGAGCTTGCGAAGGTCTTGGTAGTAGCATTGCAGCAGCACATCGCGCAGTCGTCCAGCTACCTGTCGAGTCGTTTCAATACTCACGTACGGGTTACCGTCACGGTCACCGCCCGGCCAAAACCCTAAGTTGATCAGGTTCAACGTTCCGTCCCAATCCGGAAGACTGCGTCGCATTTCTGCGGTGATATCTCCAGCACTTTGGTAAAATACGTTCTGTAAATACCAGATCAGGTTGACCGCTTCATCGTACGGAGTGGGTTTCTTCTTTTGAAAAAACGGGGTCTTCCCAAGCTGCTTCAAATACATGCGGATCGACGAAAGGTCATTCTTTTTGATGGCTTCCGTAAGATCGGTGATGATGGCAAGTACACGTCCTGGGTAAAACTGGGTGGGGTGCGCAGTCAGCACGGGGCGAATGGAAAATTCTTGAAGTCTATTTTTCAATTCTTCGAGATTCCCGGCACGTTCCATACGCATCATGAACTCACTCAGCGAGCCTTTGCCCGAGAGGTTGTTAAGATCCCCATAGGCCGCGTCTTCTAACGCATCAACAAGCACCACTTGACGTTCGATGTATTGAAGTACTTTGAATAGAAAGTCCAATTGTTCTTTGGGCTGCTCGCCGTCCTTGTACTCTTCAAAAAACTGATCGATGATTTCCTTGGGGCTGTGCCCTTCGGCAAGTCGAGCCAAGCAGTATTCACTTAAAATGGGAATAAAGATCCCCGTGTTTTTGATGCCATCAAGCGGCAGGGTGAGGAACAAGCTGTTGTACAGCTGGAATTTCAGACCGACGTGCGTCTCATAATTGGCAGCGCTAAGGGCTAAATTTTCGTTGAAATCCATGGAATTAAGGGAGTCGTTTTCCAGTCGCCGCTTGGTACAATTCGTACCACTGCTGACGATCAAAAGTTAAATTCAGGGCGGCTTTTGCCTCTTTTAATCGGTCAATTTTGCTCGTGCCCAGCACCGGTAAAATGCCAGAAGGATGCTGCATGATCCAGGCGAGTGCCACCGCTTGAGGAGTCACCTCCCACTGCGCAGCGTGCTTCTCGAGCAACGTCATCACCGCAGCGGGGAGTTCGCCGCCACCGAGCGGAGACCAGGACATCGGAACGATATTTTCCGCAGTACACTGGTCCAAACGGCCGTCATCAAAGGCACTTACATCCTTTAACGAAACCTCCAACTGATGCACGCCTATCGGTGCCGCGGTTTGCAACAACCGAACCTGCGATGGTGTAAAATTACTCACCCCAAAGCTGCGGACCTTGCCACTGCGGTAGAGCAGTTCAAAGGCTTCAGCAACTTCGTCCGGGTCCATCAGAACGTCCGGACGGTGTAGCAACAGCACGTCGATGTAGTCCGTTTGGAGCTGGCGAAGACTGTCCTCTGTACTTTGCAAAATGTGGGCTTTAGTAAAATCGTACGCCTTGACATAATGCGAGGGTTTCTGCTCGCACACCTGAATAATGCCACACTTGGTGACCAATTCCATCTGCTCGCGCCACTCCGGGTGCAACTTCAAGGCTGCCCCAAATTCCGCCTCCGTCGTATGACCGCCATAGATATCGGCATGATCAAAGGTCGTGAGACCTTCCTCGAGGGCCGCTTCGATGATAGCTTCGTATTGCGCCGTGGTGAAATTGGCGCCCCAAACGCCCCAGCGCATGGTACCTACCACCAAATCACTCATCCAAGGAGTACTGTACATAGTCTTCGATTATTTACGATGCAACATAAGGATTTCTACGCTATTTGACCCGCACAACCTTCTTCCAAACGCCATCGATGAATTGGAGTTCAAATTCGGCCCCTGCACCTCCTGGACGCCCAAGCACATCCCAAGCCTGCTCGCTCCGAGCTTCATCGTGAATCGTTGGCATTTCAGGCAATCCTAGCACATCTGTGGCCAATTCTTCCCCCATCCCCACATCCGGATGGTCCGCGCCTAGCCAAAGGACCTTATGCGGTCCCTTGCCCCGAAGCTGAACGGCCGAAGTCCCGGGGTAAATATTCGGCGGCAGATAAAAATATCCCGGCGCGCCTTTCGCCGTAAGGGTTCCCTCTCCTACGATCATGAGCGGATAATAGCTGCTCTTGGGAAAATTTGCGACCGTTACCGAAGTTTTGGATTTGCGCAACACGAGCTGCGTTTGCAAAGGGCCGCCCAAATACAATTGGTCACAGCAAGGCATGAAACTTTGAGAAAACACCGGGTCGATCAACAAACGTGCATGAAAATTGGCCGCTGAAACCGACCTTGAGGACTTTGGTTGGAATACGAAATCTACGGTATCTGTGCCGCTCGAAGCCTTGCGAAGCTGCGCCCTTAAATAGGCGCTGTTCTTGT
The DNA here is from genome assembly GCA_949547975.1 of Cryomorphaceae bacterium. The sequence continues at coordinate 6,123 of CATITW010000353.1, forward strand.
TGGATGCCGATCCGCCCTGAAGATCCCATCGCACAACGCCTGGATCCGCTGCATTCGAGAGTCGTACCCAAAATGCCTCATCCGCTCCGATCAAGGGCCCTGCTCCGACGCCCCCCGTGTTGGGATTAAAACTTACGTAGCCACCATCGCGCCACACATACACGGTGGCATCCGTAGAATCTGGAAAATGATCCGAGCCCACAAGCTCGCTCCAGTGCATCGGTGCGCCCGTGGGATTCGCGACAAGATTCCACCCGCCAAACGGCGTCTCCCCGTCCAGACAAGTGTCCGCCCAAACAAGCGCTGCTTGCGCCGAGGCTCCGGAAATATGCGTTCCCTTTAACGTTAGCGGCACATCACTAGGCCCTACATACACGACACGCGCCATGGTTCGGCCGCTGTCGGGAAAGACCGAAGCCTGAGCCGCCGAGACCCAAGTCCCTTGCCCAGCGTCGTAGATCCAAGCGTACGCCAAAGTGTCTACGCTTGGAAAGTACGCGGGCTGGCCGATAAAGTGATAGCCGGAATCGTATAAGGTGCGCGAACATTCTTGTTGGCCTAGGAATTGGTCTCCGTGTAAAGACCCGCCCAAATCTGTTGCCAAAAGAAGGTCCGCTGAAAGCCATCCGCTGCGAAGGAACACAGGGCCGGTAACCACGGTTTTACTAGAAATAAATACGGTATCGTTCGCAGGAACATCGATGTAAAGCGTCGCCACGGAATCTTCGAGCGCGAGGTACTGGCCGCCGCTCGTGATGCGGTAGGCAGTCTCTTTGTCCAAGACAGGCGTTTCAGGCGAGAGTTTGGCAGAGAGCGTGAAATTGTCCACATTATACACCTCAGACCCGTTGGTACTATTGGTCAATTCCACCAGAATATACAACGCCTCACTTTCCGGAATTTCATCGATGGTCAATGCCGAAATACCTGCAATGGTATCGTGAGTCACCGGATTCACGTGACCGTATTCTGTCGAGCTGCGCGAGGAGTACCTGAAATTTTTTCGGTAAGAAATGCCTTCACCGTGTTGCCAGCCGGCTGCACTCGTTCCACTTTTTGAGCCTTTGATTTTGATTTGGTTGTAATACGTCAGTCCGCCGTCCAAACTCATGTTCACGGCGATAAAATCGCCGTTTTCAAAGACGCCCGAAGGAGCCGCCAGATGAAAGGAGAAGGCGATAGAATCCATCCCACGAGTGTCAAAAGGTCCGAATCGAAGCTTCGCACGGGGATCTGTGGAATAGGCGGAAAAGGAAAATCCACTGCTTGCAGAAAATCCACTCCCTGCTAAGGGACCGTCATTACCTCCACTGGTATCTGAGATTTCGCAAAATTCACCGTGAGGCCCCGATAAAGAGTCGCGGTCAAAGGACCATTGAAAGAGTCTTGTGGATAACTCAAAGTTTTCCACTGAATTAAATGCAACGTGCTTATTTTGAGCGCTTAATTGGTTGTAAATAGAAAAAAGAAAAGCACAAAAAAGTACTAGGCGCCACCCTTGTGGCACCGGATAAGGGGTAAGTTTCATGGTAAAGGGGTTTAGGTTATATAAAACTGCTTACTAATAAGTTAGCCTACCGGCAGAAAAGAGCCTACTTTTGCCGCAAATTAATTTAGACGCCAATATGAATTTGCGTAACATCGCCATCATCGCACACGTTGATCACGGGAAAACAACTCTCGTGGATAACATGCTGCACACAGCAAAGCTTTTCCGTGACAATCAGCAAGTAGATGATCTACTGCTAGATAACAATGATCTTGAGCGTGAGCGCGGGATTACGATCCTTTCCAAAAACGTAAGTATTCGTTGGAAGGACACAAAAATCAACATCATCGATACCCCAGGTCACAGTGACTTTGGTGGTGAAGTGGAGCGTGTTTTGAACATGGCCGATGGTGTAATTCTATTGGTAGATGCTTTTGAAGGCCCGATGCCACAAACGCGTTTTGTACTCCAAAAAGCATTGTCTTTAGGAAAAACGCCGATCGTAGTCATCAATAAAGTAGATAAGCCGAACTGTACGCCAGATTTGGTACATGACCAAGTTTTCGAGTTGTTCTTCAACTTGGAAGCGACCGAAGAACAATTGGACTTTGTAACCGTCTATGGTTCAGGGAAAGAAAAGTGGATGGGTCCAGACTGGTCCACTCCGACTGAGGACATCACTTACCTTTTAGATACGATCGTAGAAACGATTCCTTCACCGAAAGTTGAAGAGGGTAACCTACAACTTCAAATCACTTCGCTCGACTTTAGCTCGTTTACAGGTCGTATCGCGATCGGTCGTATTCAGCGCGGAAGCCTGAAGGAAGGACAGCAGATCAGCCTATGCCGCCGTGATGGCAGCATCAAAAAAGCAAAAATCAAGGAATTGATGATCTTCGAAGGCCTCGGTAAATCGAAGGTGAAAGAAGCACATGCAGGAGAAATCGTCGCTGTGAGTGGATTGGACGGTTTTGAGATTGGTGATACTATCGCTGATATCGAAAATCCAGAAGCACTTCCTACTATGGAGATCGACAAGCCAACTATGAGCATGTTGTTCTCGATCAACAACTCGCCATTCTTCGGTAAAGAAGGAAAGCACGTGACCTCGCAAAAGATTCGCGAGCGTTTGATGTTGGAGACAGAGAAAAACTTGGCATTACGCGTTGAAGACACGAGCGCTGCTGACCAATTCATCGTTCACGGTCGTGGTATTCTTCACCTCGGTATCCTCATCGAAACCATGCGTCGCGAAGGCTACGAACTTCAGCTCGGTATGCCGCAAGTGATCTTTAAGGAGATTGAAGGCAAGAAACACGAACCGATCGAAGAATTGACAGTAGATGTACCCGAAGAAAGCGCTGGAAAGGTGATCGAACTCGTTACCAAGCGTAAAGGTGAACTTCTCGTCATGGAAGCTAAAAACGATCTTACTCGTTTGGAGTTTGAAATCCCATCGCGTGGTATCATGGGTCTTCGTAATAACGTTCTTACAGCAACGGCTGGTGAAGCCATCATGGCACACCGCTTGAAAGAATACCAACCGTACAAAGGCGACATGGATCGTCGTATCTCAGGTGTTCTTATTGCGAAGGAAGCGGGTAAAGCGAGTACCTACTCTATGGATAAGCTACAAGACCGCGGTAAGTTCTTCATCGAGCCAGGTGAGCACCTCTACGGTGGTCAGATCGTAGGTGAAGCGAACCGTCCAGGTGACCTCGTAGTCAACCCTTGTATCGCGAAGCAGCTGAACAACATGCGTGCAGCTGGTAAAGACGATAACTCGGCGCTATTTACTCCGATCAAATTCAGCTTGGAAGAAGCGATGGAATACATCGGTGCAGATGAGTATGTAGAGGTTACTCCAGAGAGCATCCGCTTAAGAAAAATCTTACTGCAAGAAAGTGACCGTAAGCGTCAGGCGAAATAAGCCACGCTTTTTTTACAGGAATACAAGAAAAGCCCCGCAGTGCGGGGCTTTTTTATGCTGAAAATTTGCGGCGCCTTCTCTAGGCTAATCCTTCGATCAAAATGTCCAAAATAGCAGTAGCGGCTTTGGCGATGGCCGTACCCGGACCGAAAATTCCCGCTACGCCTTGGTCGTAGAGATACTCATAATCTTGTGCAGGAATCACCCCGCCGACAATCACTAAAATATCTGGACGTCCTAGTTTAGCGAGTTCCTCCATAACAGCAGGAACGAGGGTTTTGTGACCCGCCGCTAGTGAACTTACACCTAGGATGTGTACGTCGTTCTCGACCGCTTGTTTCGCAGCCTCAGCCGGCGTTTGGAAGAGCGGTCCCATATCTACATCGAAACCTAAATCCGCAAATGATGTTGCGACTACTTTAGCGCCTCGATCGTGCCCATCCTGGCCCATCTTAGCCACCATAATGCGCGCACGACGGCCTGCTTTTTCTGCAAAAGCATCCGAAGCCTTTAAGGCATTTTCAAAATCTTCGTTCTTCTTCATCTCATTCGAATAGACGCCACTAATGGTTTGTGTTTTTGCCACATAACGACCCCATGGGCGTTCTAATGCTGCAGAAATTTCTCCCAGCGTGGCGCGCACCTTTGCGGCCTCCACGGCCAAGCCTAAAAGATTCCCTTCACCTGAAGAGGCGCAATCTTCGAGCGCGATAATCGCCGCATCCACGGCCTTCTGATCGCGAGAACCTTTAAGTGCTGCCAAACCTTCGAGCTGCTCTTTGCGCACTTGGGCACCTTGCACCTCAAGGATGTCAAGGTTTGCGCGCTCCGAACTTTGGAAGGCATTCACGCCCACAATAATATCGTTACCACTATCGATGCGAGCTTGCTTTCGTGCAGCGGCTTCTTCGATACGCAGTTTTGGAATCCCCGCTTCGATCGCCTTGGTCATCCCTCCGAGCTCGTCCACCTCACGCATCAACTCTTGAGCGCGGTCGATCAGATCCGCAGTCAAACGTTCCACGTAATGTGAACCGCCCCATGGATCTGCAGTGAAAGTGATGTCGGTTTCTAGCTGTAAATGGAGCTGGGTGTTTCGTGCGATTCGTGCAGAGAAATCGGTAGGTAAAGCGATGGCCTCGTCCAAAGAATTGGTATGAAGACTTTGCGTCCCACCCATCGTAGCTGCCATAGCCTCTACCGCAGTGCGTGTTACATTATTGAACGGATCTTGCTCAGTAAGCGACCATCCAGAAGTCTGACTGTGCGTACGAAGCGCCATCGACTTTGGATTCTTCGCCCCCAATTCTGACAAATGCTTCGACCACAAATAGCGGGCGGCACGCATCTTCGCAATCTCCATAAATGGATTCATGCCAATGCCCCAGAAGAAACTTAATCGGGGTGCAAACGCATCGATATCTAAGCCTGCAGCAACGCCCGTTTTCACATATTCTAAACCGTCACAAAGCGTATAGGCCATCTCGATATCCGCCGTAGCTCCTGCCTCTTGCATGTGGTACCCTGAAATGGAAATGCTATTGAACTTCGGCATGTGCTTACTCGTGTAGGCAAAAATGTCCGAGATCACGCGCATACTTTCGCTCGGCGGATAGATGTAAGTGTTGCGTACCATGAACTCCTTCAAAATATCATTCTGAATGGTTCCTGAGAGTGCAGACAGATCCGCACCTTGCTCGAGCGCAGCAACGATATAAAACGCCATGATGGGCAACACTGCGCCATTCATGGTCATAGATACTGACATTTGGTCTAACGGAATTCCATCGAACAACACTTTCATGTCCTCGACGCTGTCGATCGCAACGCCCGCCTTCCCTACATCACCAACCACGCGTTCGTGGTCACTGTCGTAGCCGCGGTGGGTCGCTAAATCAAAAGCAACACTAAGTCCCTTTTGTCCAGCCTCCAAATTTCTTCGGTAAAACGCATTCGACTCTGTTGCCGTGGAAAAACCAGCATACTGACGGATGGTCCAAGGACGACCGACATACATGGTTCCATACGGTCCGCGCACGTACGGCGGCTTTCCAGGAAGCGTTCCTAAATGATTCGCTTCGGCGAGATCTTCTGCGGTATATTTTGGCTTAACGACGATCTGCTCTGGCGTTTTCCAAGTAGTTTTCTGTGACATAACTCCTTACTTTGAAGGTGATGATTCGGCGCGCTCACTTTCAAGATCTGCTGCCCATTGCACGGGAATAAGCGGTTCGATCGACTTGTCTTTATGACGTTTTTGCCAATCTTCGCGACTCCTATTCTTTTTCGGCACATACCCCGCTGGCAGTGCGTCTTTGGCATTGGGATACAGATTCACACCCATCACCTTTTCGGGCATCGCTTTCGCCTTCTCTGTAGCCAATTCATCTTGAACCCAACCCTTTTCCAGCGCTTCCAACAGTCCGCCCTGCTCCCGAATCTCTCCAAGAATCTCCCAGGCAGCTTTTGCAAACTCATCCGTGAGCGTTTCGATATAAAACGCCCCAGCAGCTGGGTCTTCTACACGGTCTAAATAACTTTCATAGGCCAAAACAAAATGCTGGTTCAGCGCCAAGCGCTCCCCTTCCGGATCTGCAAAGGTGGTAATGCTATTGTACGGACGGATCTGCAAGGCGTCAGCACCTCCTACGACCGCACCAAAGGCGGCAGAGGTAGCGCGCAACAGGTTGGTATGCACATCGTACGCGCTCTGGTGCGCGGTCGAAGTTTCTGCATAAATCTCTAGATGCACCGCCGGCAATTCTTTCTCTTCCAGCAAACGAGCCCACAACAAACGCATCGCACGGTACTTCGCGATCTCCTCAAAAACATACGTTCCGCTCGTCAGTGCAAGCCAGTATTGCTCCAGCCCCACAGTGCCGAACGTATCGAGGTAAAACTCAAGGTGCGCTGCGGCGAGTCCAAGCTGCATTTCTGCTGAGGCACCACAGGCCCCATAAAAATTGGCGTTCACACACATGTAACGCATGCCCTTTGGAGCGAGCCTGCTTAACTCCCCGAGGTCATACATCAGCGCTTCGTTCCATTCGCCAGTACGCGCGGCAATCTCGATCGGGTCAATGTTGATCGTTCCGGAAAGCTCCGCAGCTGAAATGGTTTGATCGTGCGTAAAGTGCAACAACGCCTCCATCACCTCAGCACCACTGCCCTCTACAACGAGATGCAAGTCGATGTGCTCGAGCTGAATGTCCCTTACAATCCGCGGTAAAAAATGCGTGTCATTCAGATAAAACAGCAATCCAGAGGCGCCATGAGTTAGGCGTTGTAGTGCCCAATCATTTGCAGCAAACTCCTTCTCTACCGCATGTTCTTGAACCATGCTCCACCACGGCTGCTTTCTGTATCCGGCGCCCGTTTCGGGTCCCTCGGTGTACAGCGGTTCGACTGCACGGCCGTGCGGATAGCTTCGTTTAACGGTTTCACTCATCGGAGGAATCTTCAAATTCTATGATAGTTATGGTTTCCCCTTCCTTGTGCATCCCGAAGTTTTCTCGGGCGTAACGTTCGAAAGCGGCAGGATCGGTCTCTAGTTGTTCCAATAAGGTTCGATCGTGTTCGAGCGCATTTTCATAGTAGTCGATATCGCGCTCAAGGTGTTCGATCTGCGTGTCCAATTCAGCTTGGATGAAGTAATTGTTCGTGTCTAAAAACACCATCCAAAGCGCAAATAAAAGGCCGGACGCGACAAATTTATTAGTGACAAAAGCCACTACGGGATGTTGGAAAAACTTCTTCATGCTTTAAAAATACGACAGGCGAACGGGATTATTCTCCTGCCTCAGAATTATCTGCTAAGGAGCTATCCACTGCGCCTCTGCCCACGTCTTGCAAACGAACCAGCTCCGCGTAGGTACCTTGCTGAGCGATCAAATCATCGTGTGTTCCGCGCTCCACGACCTGGCCTTCGTTCATCACCAAAATCTGGTGTGCACCACGAATGGTCGACAAGCGGTGCGCAATCACTACGGACGTACGACCTTTCATCAAACGGTCCAAGGCTTCTTGCACGAGGTGCTCACTTTCGCTATCGAGCGCACTGGTCGCTTCATCCAAAATGAGCAACTGCGGATCTTTCAAAAGTGCACGCGCTATGGCAATACGCTGGCGCTGACCACCACTGAGCTGTACGCCACGCTCACCCACGGTAGTGTCGAGCTTCTCAGGGAACCCTTCGATAAACTCCCAGGCATTCGCTTGTTTCGC
>CATITW010000354.1 GCA_949547975.1 Cryomorphaceae bacterium
AGCGTGTTGGTCTTTTTCAAGCTTTCACTCACCTGTTTTTCGATGTCGAATGGAATCAAGGATTGTGCATCGATCAATTCTACGTCGACCCCCAAGTTTGCAAGTTCTGCTACAGCAGCTTCTGCAAGGGTACAGTTCGATCCATAGGTAAGAAGAGTGACGTCTGAACCCTCACGCATCACTTCTACTTTACCGATAGGCGTAGTGAATTGGCCTAAATTTTTAGGCAATAGCTCTTTTCTACGGTAACCATTCAAACATTCGATGACCAGTGCTGGGTTGTCAAGCTCCATGAGTTTGTTGTAGAATCCTGCCGCTTTGGACATGTTTCTAGGAACCAGTACGTAGATCCCTTTGATCGAGTTGATGATGGTTCCCATCGGCGATCCGCTGTGCCAGATGCCTTCTAGACGGTGGCCACGGGTACGTATGATGGTTGGCGCTTTTTGACCGCCTGCCGTTCTGTAGTGTACCGTAGCTAGATCATCGGACATGATCTGTAACGCGTAGAGCAAATAGTCGAGGTATTGAATCTCTGCGATTGGACGTAAACCACGCATGGCCATTCCAATCCCTTGCCCCATAATGGTTGCTTCACGAATCCCTGCATCAGAAACTCGTGTTTCTCCATATTTGATTTGCATTCCCTCGAGACCTTGGTTCACATCACCAATCTTCCCGGAATCTTCACCGAACACCAGGAGCTCTGGATGATCGCCAAACAATTGGTCAAAATTATCACGAATCACGATGCGTGCATCTACTTGCTCTGCATCGGTGTAATCTGCCGGCGTCGAATTCAGTAGAAGATCTGCGTCGTTCGCACTGTACAAATGTGAGCTGTAGCGCTTGTCTTGCTCTTTGAACTCTTTGTCCAACCAAGCTTTCAGTGGGGCAGTATCTACTCGGGTGTCACCTACAACCGTGCGCAATGCTTTGCGAACTGCCTTAAATGAATGTGCCACCTCAATGTCTTCAACCGCCTCTAAATCGGTAATAATTTGCGTCACAAAAATGCCTTTCTCACCTTGAGACTGTAGGGCCTTCAATAATGGAAGCACCTCATTTCTAAGACGAATCGGCTGACTTTGATAGATCTTCCAAGCTTCTTTCTTGCCCTCACGTGCAGCTTTCTTAGCATCCTTGGTAAGCGCGTCCAATTCTTCTTGCGTCGCAATACCTTGCGCTTGCATCCACTCGCCGAACTTTAAAATACAATCGTGGTCTTTCTCCCATTGAAGACGTTCCGGCGACTTGTAACGTTCGTGCGAACCAGACGTACTGTGTCCCTGAGGCTGCGTCATGCCTTTGACATGAATCATTACAGGAACATGCTCTTCACGAGCGACTTTGGATGCCTGCATGAAGGTGTTGATCAGTGCGGTATAATCCCAAGCATCCACTACGAAAATGTCATAGCCTTTGCCGTTTTCATCGCGCTGGAACCCCTTAAGGATTTCACTGATGTCTTCCTTGGTTGTTTGGTATTCAGCACCGACCGAAATTCCGTACGCATCGTCCCAAACAGAGATGACCATAGGTACTTGAAGTACGCCGGCGGCATTGATGGTTTCAAAGAAAAGGCCTTCAGAGGTAGAGGCGTTGCCGATCGTACCCCAAGCGACTTCGTTTCCATCCTTTGAAAACTTCTCTGAGCCCTCAAAAGCAACTTCTTTGTAGACTTTCGAAGCTTGCGCTAAACCAAAAAGTCTAGGCATTTGTCCCGCCGTAGGGCTGATGTCTGAGGAACTGTTGTATTGCGCGGTAAGGTCGACCCACTGGCCGTTTTCGTCCAAACTACGCGTTGCAAAGTGACCGTTCATCTGACGTCCGCCGGCCATAGGCTCATGCTCGACGTCTGTAATTGCGTACAATGAATTGAAAAACTTCACCGCATCCAGTTCACCCAGCGCCATCATGAAGGTCTGATCGCGGTAGTAACCACTGCGAAAATCTCCCTTTTCAAAAGCTTTCGCCCAGGCAATCTGTGCCAATTCTTTTCCGGCCCCGAAGATCCCGAATTTTGCTTTTCCAGTCAGTACCTCACGACGTCCCATGAGCGAACACTCTCGAGAGAGCACGGCCGTGTAGTAGTCGTTTTTAATTTCTTCCTGGTATTCTTTGTAACTGATTTCTTGTTGCTTCTCTGTCATCTGTGATGGGTTCATTCGAGTGGGTTAATCTCTTGTTTTACAAATATAAGGCA
>CATITW010000355.1 GCA_949547975.1 Cryomorphaceae bacterium
GAAAAGCATCTTTTACCTTCTGTTAAACACTGGGACTACGTTATTATGGCGGAAAATTCGGATTTTGCATTCGATTTGGAACACGCCCTAAAGCGCAATGACCGGATAACCACTGCCCAATATTTTGAGGCACACACACAACTAACGCAACAAGAAACACATCTTTTATATGAGATCAGAAACATCTAACAACACGAAAATAGTTGCAACCCTTGGTCCTGCTTCATGGCACAAAGAAGTCTTGAAGGAAATGATCGCCGCGGGAGTGAATGTTTTCCGCGTGAACTTTTCGCACGGCGATCACGAAACGCACCGTCGTACCATCCAGCTGATCAAATCGATCAACGAGGAGTACAACCATAAAATTGCCATTCTAGCGGATCTTCAAGGACCTAAACTACGCATCGGTGATGTGGAGGAAGGTGCTGAAATTCACCCAGGCGATACACTGACCTTCACCACGAACAAAGTCGAGGGTACTTCAGAGTTGGTATACATGAACTACGCACAGTTTCCTAAAGACGTAAACGCTGGAGAGCGTATTCTTCTTGACGACGGAAAACTCATGTGTGAGGTCGTGGAGACGAACAAAGAAGACACCGTGGTTACACGCGTGATTCAGGGTGGTCCTTTGAAAAGTAAAAAAGGAGTCAACCTCCCAAACACCAAGGTGAGCCTTCCGTGTTTGACCAAAAAAGACCTTGAGGACGTTGTTGTCGCCATGGAAGAAGGCGTAGAATGGATCGGCTTGAGCTTCGTTCGCGACGCGCAAGACGTGAAAGAGCTTCGCGGAATCATCCAAGAGTTCGGCAGCTACGCTAAAATTGTTTCGAAGATCGAAAAGCCAGAGGCTGTAGTGGATATCGACAACATCATCGACGCAACAGATGCGATCATGGTTGCCCGTGGTGATCTCGGTGTTGAAATTCCTTATTCTTCTGTACCTATGGTTCAGAAAATGATTGTTGAAAAATGTCACACGAAAGCAAAGCCTTGTATCATCGCTACGCAAATGATGGAGAGCATGATCGAAAGCCAAAGCCCTACACGTGCTGAGGTAAACGATGTTGCAAACTCTGTATGTGACGGTGCCGATGCAGTAATGCTTTCAGGAGAAACTTCGGTTGGTAAGTGGCCTGTAAAGGTGGTAGAAACCATGGCAAGTATTGTGGCACATGTAGAATCTACTTTTGACGTGAAGCCGCTGGTAGACAACCCGCCTTCGATCAAGAATGAGCGTTACATCACTAAAACCATCTGTTATAATGCTGCGAAGATTGCGGACCAAGTCGGCGCTGCAGCCATTCTAACCATGACGTTCTCGGGATACACTGCACTAAAAATTGCAGGACACCGTCCTAAGACAAAGATTATCGTATTCACTGCAAACCGTCAAATCATGAACCAGATGTCCCTAGTATGGGGAGTAGAAGCGTTCTATTATGACGGCATGGAAAGTACGGATGCAAGCTTTGACGACATCCAGTCAATCTTGAAAGAGAGCAACGTAGTAGCCTCAGGAGATCTCGTAGTAAAGATTGCTTCAATGCCAATCCAAGAGCGCGGGTTTACCAACATGTTGAAGATTTCAGCAATCAGCTAAACATCTCGC
>CATITW010000356.1 GCA_949547975.1 Cryomorphaceae bacterium
CGGCTTCAATCACCACTTCGGGAAGGGTAGAGAGGTAGTTTAGCGAACGACTTAGGTTGTAGGGTACCCATTCTTCCCCTTTCGCCGTTGCGCGTACGAGCCAGCTGAATAGCACCACGCAAGTCAGCCCGATGACCGTGCCTGCGATGTAGAGCGGTAGTTTCTGTAACCAATTCCTCATTATTCCATCACTCTTGCCCAGTTCGCCAAATGGTGATAGCCCTTGTGGTGGCTCGGCAAAACGCCTTTGTAGCGAACTTCACCGTCTTCAAGCACCCAGAGAATACTGGAGTTTTGTTCCTCGATAAACAACCCGCCAGTTGGAAGGATATCTACAACGCCTTCGGTCATGGTGTAGATTTTTTCTTGCAACATGATGTCATTCTCGACGCGTTCGAATTGGCCACTGTTTAAATAGTAGCGGACCACTTCGCTTTGGAACGGCGGGATCTCAAGGACCTTCACTTCGCTTAATTCTGCTACACCCGGGGTGAAAATCTCCCTGCGGTGGGTGTTGTTGTTAAAGAGCAATAGGGTAGTGTCGCATTCGATGTCCACATCGTGCTGGGCATAAAACGGACCTTCGATCAGCTCCACAACTTCGCCAGTAGACGGGCGGTAGAGCATGACCCATGATCCGTTGCGAGCGCTTAAAAACACGTCGCCTCTTTTGAAATGCGGGCCGTCGTGCAGCACCGGTTGCACATCGTTGAGATGAATAGGATCCTTGGCGAGATCACTTTTGATCAGAAGATGTTCCAGTCCATGCTCGTACATGATCTCCAAAACACTCTTATCAAACACGATCTCACCGGTCTGTAGATCGAGCTGGGTAATGTTGTTGTCCAGAATGCTGTATTTCTTGCCACCGACGACAAACGTACCCCGGTGCGGCATATTGGTGCCTTCTTTCTTCACATAAGAGCAGGTCCAGAGTGTAGAGTCTATACCAAAGTTTTTACCATGGTGGTTGAAAAATGCAGGCTGGCGCCACATGACCTTGCTGTCTTTATCGATACGTATGAGTCCAGAATTCCACTCCATTCCGTAAATAACAGAGCTGTCGGCGAGCATGATGGGATGACAGATGCGGTCGTGAATGTTCCAGGCTTTCTTTACTTCCCAAGTTTTGTAGCTGCTTCCGTCTCTTAGATTCATCAGGGTGATCGTTCGACCGTCCTTTTCATTGTGGAAACTCGTCAGCAGTTTTACATCCTTGTCTAGGGTGTTCACGGCAGTGAAGTCCTCGGGCGTCTTCACAAAAGTTTTAGGTAGTTCCGTGATCTCTTTTTTCGCACGTTTTAGCAGATCTGGCCAAGAGATGAATTGCTGGGCAACCTTTTGCACACCACTAGGTAAGCCAGAGGTGCCTTTGGTTACGTGTTTGACTCCCCAACCAAAAAGGGACAAAAGGGCAAGAATAACGACGGTGGTCGCTAGATACACTGGGATTTTTCGCATGCTGCAAAAATACACTAATTCCCGAGCCTTTATGCGGGCTATGTTCCTAGGAAGGCTGCAGAGGTGTTTGTACGGCCTTAAATCTCGAGAATCAAGCCAATGGTAGGGAGTAAACGTCCTGTATCGCTTGCAATGGTTTTCACACTGTAACTCCCTGGAGTACTGACATTCGTTAGTGGATTTCCATCCGCATCGCGCTCCACAGTGAGGTAGGGCATCAGCGGAATAGCTGAACTCGTAAAGTTTTGCAAGTCCAAGAACCAAGTCAAACTGTATTTCTTCTTATTGTAGGTTTTATCTAAGCGAACATCGATCACACTGTAGCTCGCCAAGCGTTGCGACATAGGGTTCGACATGTCAAAAATCCCTCGTTGCAATACATCCCAATTCGTTGCCTGCGCGCTCAAATCTCCATCAAAAGGCGTATACGGAGTACCCGTAGCCCAGCGGTATTTCGCACCAATCTGCCAGCCTTTTCCCCACACTTTTCCGAGCACAAGGTTCACAGAATGTCTGTTGTCCCAAACCGTCGGCGCCCAGTCAAAACTGCTGTTGCGGCGCGTTTCACTGTACCCAAAGTTGTAACTCATGGTCCACCAGTAGGTCTTTTTAAGTTTCTGCTGCAAAAACAATTCAAACCCATAACTACGTCCGTCAGCGATGCTCGAGCTTACTTGGTCACCGACAGCAACATA
>CATITW010000357.1 GCA_949547975.1 Cryomorphaceae bacterium
CCGCACTATGTGTTTGAAATGCCGCTGACCTCGTTTGAAGACCGCTTGAACAACTACTACGACGAACGCTCAGAAGGCGAACGCATCGCAGTAAACTACGAGACGCAAGACAACTTCCTCGGAGACATCATTTCCTGGATCTTACCACTCGTGCTAATGATCGCTGTATGGCTGTTCATCATGCGCAGAATGTCCGGTGGCGGCGCTCCGGGTGCAGGTGGTGGCTCCCAGATTTTCAACATCGGAAAATCGAAGGCGAAGGTCTTTGATAAAGACACCGAAGTAAAAACCACTTTCGAAGAGGTGGCCGGTATGACCGGTGCCAAAGAGGAAGTATTGGAGATCGTGGACTTCTTGAAAAATCCAAAGAAATATACCGACCTCGGTGGGCGTATACCGAAAGGTGTAATGCTTTCTGGGCCTCCAGGAACGGGTAAAACATTACTAGCGAAAGCCGTTGCTGGTGAAGCGAAAGTGCCGTTTTTCTCACTCTCTGGTTCAGATTTCGTAGAGATGTTCGTAGGTGTGGGTGCTTCGAGAGTACGCGACCTGTTCAAACAAGCCAAAGAAAAATCACCGTGTATCATCTTTATTGATGAGATTGATGCGATCGGTCGTGCACGCGGCAAGAATAACTTCAGCGGTGGTAACGACGAGCGTGAAAACACGTTGAACCAGCTCTTGACAGAAATGGACGGTTTCGGTACAAACGAGCATGTGATCATCATGGCTGCGACCAACCGCGCAGACATTCTAGACCGCGCGTTGATGCGTGCAGGTCGTTTCGACCGCATCATCTATGTTGATTTGCCAGAACTCAGCGAACGTGAAGCCATTTTCAACGTACACTTGAAAGGCATTAAAAACGACGATAGTTTGGACGTGAGCTTGCTTGCGAAACAAACACCAGGATTCTCTGGAGCAGATATCGCTAACGTGTGTAATGAAGCGGCACTGATCGCCGCACGTCGTGGAGACACTGCAGTGAATAAGCAGCACTTCAATGACGCGATTGACCGTATTGTTGGAGGTTTGGAAAAGAAAACAAAAATCATCACTCCTTCCGAGAAGAAGGTTATCGCCTATCACGAAGCAGGGCATGCGGCAACGAGCTGGTTGCTCGAACATGCAGCACCGCTTGTGAAGGTGACGATTGTACCGCGTGGACGCTCTTTAGGCGCTGCTTGGTACCTTCCAGAAGAGCGTCAGATCACCACTTCAGAGCAGATGCTCGACGAGATGTGTGCTACGATGGGGGGTCGCGCTGCAGAGAAAGTGGTCTTCGGAAAGATCTCAACGGGTGCCCTAAGTGACTTGGAAAAGGTGACCAAGCAGGCACGTGCGATGGTTACGGTGTATGGACTCAATGATGAATTGGGCAATGTAACGTATTACGATTCGCAAGGTCAGAACGAATATCAGATGGACAAACCGTATTCCGAGGAGACGGCCGTTGTGATCGATAAAGAGATCAGTAAAATCATCGAAGGACAGTACGAGCGCGCCATCCAAATTTTGGAAGACAACCGTGATAAACTCGATGAACTTGCGCAGCTGTTGCTTGACAAAGAAGTCATCTTCAAGGAAAACGTGGAAGAGATTTTCGGAAAACGCCCGTGGGTGAAGGAAGAAATCGAAGAAGCTAAAATCGTGGAAGCCGAAGAAGCTCCTGCCCCAGAAGAGGCTGCTGCTGAAAAGACGGTGGAAAATGAAGCTGCGGATGCTACTGAAGCTGCAGAAGAAACAAAGCCTAGCGCTGAATAAGCGATTCATAGAATTGGTAAAAAGCCACATCTGTTGTTCAGGTGTGGCTTTTTTGTTGAAAGCTCTAAGCGACAAGGCGTAAACTTTGACGGATGCTTTCTATTTTTGATCATTAAATCCACGAACATGGCCAAAGGCGGCGGTTTTTTATCTAGACTCGGATTAGGGCTTAAAAAAGACTCTAGCAGCAGCGCTGCGAAGGGGAAGTTTGCGCCTGAAAACGTGTTGCCGCTGGACGAGAAGTTCGTGAGTCAGTTCACTGAAGGCGGAGGAAACTTCGTGTATTGCGCAGACAAAACCGACGGCGTAACCGCGCTGAAGCACTATTGCGCAGAGCATGGCTGGAGAGGCGTATTCATTTCTGCACCGGGCATCGCTGACTGGGAGAACGACATTACCATCGAAACTACGTTTCAAAATGACGGACAGTTCCCGGTGGTGCTCAGTACGTGTGAAGCACTGATCGCTTTTAATGGCGGGATCATGGGACATGGGCATCATACGGGCGGAAGAAAATTGGCCGATCTACCTAAACATCATATTCTTGTTGCTTATACTTCACAAATCGTAGCGAACTTGCGCGATGGAATGACAGCGATCAACCAGAAATACCGCGACAATCGTCCTGGTAATATTGCCGTGATTCGCCCTCCGCATGA
>CATITW010000358.1 GCA_949547975.1 Cryomorphaceae bacterium
ATTCCAATAGGAAGAAAGCGTCTACACAATAGTTTGCAATCGTACATCGTTCCTAATATAGTCTACCAGCAGCAAGGTTCTGCATCGCAGCTTACAGCGGGTGTTAGTTTTGCTCGTGGACCTTTGGCGGGAGGTTTAGCTGTACGTCAGGGATCATTCAATCCAGATGCGGTAATATTCATTTTAGGTATTACACCACCAGATTTACCATGGACCTTTGGTTACAGCTACGACTACACGATAAGTGATTTGACCAACACACTAGGTGGGTCGCATGAGGTGAGTTTAGGGTATAAACTTCCATGTCGTACTCGAGCTAGTAAAATTAGAGCACTGAAGTGCCCTAAATTCTAAACAACGAAACAACTGAATATACATGAATACGTTCGTTAAATTTTCTCTTGCTACTGCCGCAGCTGCTCTGATGATGAGCTGTGCCGGACCACAGTCGAATACTACGGGTTGGTCCATTAACAACAAGAAGAACGGTGGATTCCAGGCCAACTTGAACTACAAGGGGCAAGAAACTGGACCAGGCCTCGTTTTTGTTGAAGGTGGTACTTTCATGATGGGTCAGGTTGAAGAAGACTTCATCAAAGATTGGAACAACGTTCCACGTCGTGTAACGGTAAGTTCGTTTTACATGGACGAAAATGAGGTTACTAACGTAGATTACCGTGAGTACCTTTATTGGTTGCGTCGTGTATACGATTACGACTACTACCCTGAAATTTACAAAAGCGCTTTGCCTGATACATTAGTATGGAGAGACAAACTTGCGTACAATGATAATTTCGTAGAAAACTATCTACGTCACCCTGCCTACAATTACTACCCAGTAGTAGGTGTAAGCTGGTTGCAAGCTCAACGTTTTTGTTCTTGGAGAACAGACCGTGTAAACGAAGCGATTCTTATCAATGAGGGCGTTTTGAAAGAGATGCCGGATCAGATGGATGCGGATCACTTTAACACTGAAGTCTACCTCTACAAGCAGGGAGAATACGTTCAACAAAACAAGAAAGGCCTTAAGGACTTAAACCCTACCAGTATCTATGGAAAAGAGGGACGTCCAGCACGCATCGAAGATGGTATCGTTTTGCCGAAGTACCGCCTTCCTACAGAAGCGGAATGGGAATACGCTGCGTATGCCGATGGTGGTAAGCGTATTTACAACCGTGTTGTAGACAAGAACAAGTATACTTGGAACGGAAATGCTACACGTAATCCCGATGCTCAAGAGCGTGGAGAGATCCTAGCGAACTTCAAGCGCGGGCGTGGTGATAACATGGGTACCTCAGGCTGGTTGAATGATGAAGCTGATGTAACCATGCAGGTTCGTTTCTACCCGCCTAACGATTTCGGTCTTTATGACATGGCAGGTAATGTTGCAGAGTGGGTTATGGATGTTTACCGTCCTGTATCTTCATACGATGTTACTGACTTCCGTGCTTTCCGCGGTAATGAATTCAAGCACTACGATAAGAACTACCAGGACATCGGTTCACTTGAGGTACTGCAAGACCCGCAAAAAGAAGTACGTAATGGAGATACCGTGATTGTACGTCTTCCAGGTCAGCTTCCATTGCGTGATGTAACGGTTGAAGAAAATGTAAAACGTCGCAACTACGAAAAAGCGGATTACCGCGATTATCTAGATGGAGACACCGAGAGCTCGCAAAACTATGCGAACCCAACGCAAGAGGGTGAAGCTCCGATGTACGACTACGGAAATAAAACTCTTATCGGTAATACCACTCGTGTTTACAAAGGCGGTAGTTGGAAAGATCGTGCCTACTGGTTGAGCCCAGGAACACGTCGTTACCTTGAGGAAGATCAAAGCACGGATTACATCGGTTTCCGTTGTGCTATGGATCGCGTAGGATTCCAGAACATGGACAGCAAGAAAAAGAAGCGCCCAACGAAAGTTAAGCGTCACAATTTTAAGCGTTACCAGATGTAATCTGAACGTTGAAAACAATAAAAAGCCTCGCATTGCGGGGCTTTTTTTATGCCGTATTTTTCCAAGACGAATCAACTGACCGTATTCATTATGACGCCATTCGAAGCATTTCTTAACTGCAGGAAAATTTCCACCGATACTCGCAATATCATTCCTGGCAGCGTATTCTTTGCGCTAAAAGGTGCTCGGTTCAACGGGAATGACTTTGCTCTTCAAGCGCTCAAAGAAGGTGCCTCCTATGCGGTCGTAGATGAAACTGTAGGTCCAGATCCAAGAATCCTCAAGGTAGAAGACGTACTCCAAAGCTTACAGGGTTGTGCACGCGACTACAGAAGATCCTTACAAATACCGGTCGTTGGTCTTACTGGAAGTAATGGCAAGACCACCAATAAAGAATTGTTCTCAGCCGTATTACAGCAACGTTATACAACGCATGCAACAGCTGGCAACTTTAACAATCATATCGGTGTACCCCTCACCCTGCTCGCTATTCCAGAGGAAAGTGAAATTGCAATCATAGAGATGGGAGCGAATCATCAACGAGAAATTGCCCTTCTTTCCTCCATAGCGGAACCCACCATAGGTTACATCACCAATTATGGCAAAGCCCATATGGAAGGATTTGGTGGCGTGGAAGGCATCATCAAAGGGAAGAGTGAACTGTACGACTATTGCCGCACAGCTAATGCTCAGGTCATGATCAATTTTGACGATGCGATACAAGTAGAGAAAAGCGCAGGTATTGCTCTTTTTGGTTACGGACACGACGCAGGTTTGATTTGGCGTAGTTCAACTGCTTCGGAATTTGCTGGAATCCAATTCGATTTTGAAGGTGCGAGGTATACGGTGCAAAGTAAACTGAGCGGGTCTTTTAACGAGCAAAACATCGCTGCGGCGGTATGTCTTGGACTCCATTTCGAGGTATCTCCTGAGGCCATAGTAGAAGCTATTGAGGGCTATACCCCGGACATGAATCGTGTAGAATGGCGCTATACGGCACACAACAAAATATTACTGGATGCTTATAACGCCAATCCAACAAGCATGGCACTGAGCGTAGAGAGTTTTGCTAAATGGCATAGCGAGGGCTGGATGATTCTAGGAGACATGTTCGAACTAGGCGATAGCGCAC
>CATITW010000359.1 GCA_949547975.1 Cryomorphaceae bacterium
CCTTCGAGTGTCATTTTTGAAGCAATGATCGAAGCGGTCGCATCCCCGTGGAATTCGCGCATATTTCCTTCTTTCATCTTGATTTCGAGTACAGAAGACAATCGGCCACCGTAGCGCGCCGGGAATCCTCCTTTGGTAAGGCTTACGTTCGAGATGGCATCGGCATTAAAGACTGAAAAGAACCCAAACAAGTGGTTGACATTATATAGCGGCACACCGTCGAGCAAGATGAGGTTTTGATCTGGGGAGCCGCCGCGAACGTAGAGTCCTGAGGTTCCTTCGCCACCGCTTTGTACTCCAGGTAGCAGCTGCAGGGTTTTCATGATGTCCACTTCACCTAGGATGGCAGGAAGGGATTTGAGCTGCTTGATCGGCACCTCCATTTTTGACATCTGAATTTGTTCTTGAATTTGGCTCGATTCAGCGGCCGTTACAGTGACTTCATTCAGCACATTTTCCGCCGGTACCAAGTCGAAATTCAAGCGTACATTTTTGGTTAAATCCAATTCGAAATTTTGATTTTGGTAGCCCAAATACGTGAGCTGAATGATCTGCTCGCCTTGCGGTAGAGTGAACGAATAGAACCCGTAGGCATTCGTAGAGGTACCTACTTTAAGTTCTGGTGACCAGATGTTTACGCCGATCAAATCCTCGCCAGTGGCAGCGTCGCGAACATAACCGCTCAGGGTTTTAGTTTGCGCCGCACCCCAAGTAGAGAAGGCCAGTAGCGCTAAAAGAAGTCTTGTTTTCATAGTGGTAGATTGCTGCTCGCTCAGGGAGCATAAATTATGCCACGGTAGGCTATAAAATGTCGTTATATCGGCAGTATGCGTTTTTGAGTAAACGGTTTAAAGGTTCCAAAGCCCAATTCTTCTGGGGTATACCTTGTGAATTGGCTTTTGGGAATGCATCCGATCAGTTCGCTCGATGGCGCTTCACATCCGTACTCCTTGGCCAGGGCCCTTACGCGATCGAACACTTCGCATACCCCGGCCTCACTCGGTTTCGTAAGATTGCAACTGACCTGGACGGTATCAAAATCGGGCAAATACCAGCCGATCGACTTCACCCCAGGCATGCCTCCATCACGGGCGCGAATCCTTCCGGCAATTTGTTTAGCTACCTGCAGCAATTCTTCCTTGGGTAACCCTGTAACATTTACGTTGTACGCGACCATCAGCGGGCGCACTCCGAAGGCCGTTGCTCCGAATCTGGCCACATCCTCTGACCACTGCTGGGGACCTAACCGGGGCAGGTCACCCTCAGCGAATCTTTGCGCTAAGGCCTCATATTCCCCTTTGCGTACCAGCGCCAATTCCTTGGGTTGCCCTTCCTGTGCTGCATCTTCGTACCCGTACAGCGCTACACCCAATTCCTCACTGAGCGCCGCACCAAAACCTAGTGCATCGGTGATGAGCTGCTCTTGTTCTACGGAAGGATCCAACAACACAAACGGGCAAACGTCCACTGCACCCATCCGAGGATGCACACCGCGATGTACTCGCATGTCGATGTGCTGCTGGGCACACTCAAACAATGCGCGGGTAGCCTCGAACACGCTGTGCGCAGGGCCTAGGTAGGTAAACACTGTTCTGTTTGCACTGGCGCCCGGATCGACAAAACGCAAGTCCACCTGGTCCACTGCCTGGATTGCTGCACTCATGCGCTCGAGCAATGCGGGATCCGCAGTACTCACGTTGGGTATGCATTCGATCAGGTAGTTAGGGTTCATCTGTGGCGGTTGATTAAGAGTGGATGTGGGCCTTGATAAAATCGGCCACGAGTAAGGCAAGACCTCGACCTACGAGTGCGTATTCCGTCTCATTTGAGACTCGTCCTTCGCAAATGTGAAAGTAGTCCGGTCGGACATCAAGCGCGTACATCATCTTGCGAACTTCCTCGAAGGAAAAGCCGCTAATGCTCTGAGCGCTAGAGGGAAAGTTCGCAATAACATCCGTGTCCAATTCCAACCCGTACCGGTCTCCCAAATGCTCAGCAATCCGCACATACA
>CATITW010000360.1 GCA_949547975.1 Cryomorphaceae bacterium
AAAAGATTAGGTAAACCAAGCTCGTCGGCAACACGGTTGAGGTTGTTGCGGGAGACCATTTTACTACGCAGTTTCGTGAGGTGTCCTTCGTCTTCTTTCGGAAAGCGGTAGAATAGCGCTTCAGCCACGACTAGATCAATCACGGCGTCACCTAAGTATTCCAAACGCTCATTGTTGCGCTCTCCCTTTTTCTTGCGAAAAGGAAAGGCACTAGAATGTCGTAAAGCGAGTTTGTATAACGCGTCGTCTTTCGGCCAATATCCGGTCAAGCTCTTGATCTCTTTCTGAAACTCAGAGCGCGTAAATAGACTTAAAATACTGGACTTTTCTGGCATTATTCGGCTTTCTTGAAAAGTACAGATGCATTGTGTCCACCAAAACCGAAGGTGTTACTTAATGCCGCACGTACTTCTCTTTCCTGAGCCGAATGGAAAGTAAAGTTGAGTTTTGGGTCTAAATTTTCATCGTCCGTGAAGTGGTTGATCGTCGGAGGAATCGTGTTCGTGTGAACAGACATGATCGCCGCCATCGCTTCTACGGCACCTGCTGCACCTAAAAGGTGGCCAGTCATACTCTTGGTCGATGAGATGTTGATGTTGTAAGCATGCTCGCCAAATACTTGCTGGATTGCTTTCGTTTCTGCGATGTCACCTAGAGGCGTAGAGGTTCCGTGAACGTTCACGTAGTCTAAGTCTTCGGGTTTCATGTTTGCGTCTTCGATCGCGTTCGCCATCACGTTTCTCGCGCCGAGCCCTTCCGGGTGTGGTGCTGTGAGGTGATGTGCATCAGCGCTGAGGCCACCGCCCACCATTTCTGCGTAGATTTTTGCGCCGCGCGCTTTCGCGTGCTCGTACTCTTCTAAGATGATACCAGCGCCGCCTTCTCCCATCACGAAACCTTCGCGGTCTGCGTCGAATGGACGAGATGCGGTTTTAGGATCGTCGTTGCGTGTAGACAGTGCATTCATAGCATTGAAACCACCCATTCCGACAGGGTTGATGGCTGCTTCGGAACCTCCGGTCACGACAACGTCACACTTTCCAAGACGGATAAGGTTGAAGGAGTCGATCAGTGCATTTGTAGAAGAGGCGCAGGCACTAACTGTAGTGTAGTTCGGTCCGCGCAATCCGTGCTTCATGGAGATACGACCAGGAGTGATATCAGAGATCATCATCGGGATCAAGAAAGGATTGAAACGCGGAGTAAGATCGTTGTCTACGAACCCTTTTACTTGGTCGAAGAAAGTGTCGATACCACCGATACCTGAGCCCCAAATGACTCCGATACGGTCGCGGTTTTCTTGTTCTAAATCCAACCCGGAATCGGCAATGGCCTCGTCGGCCACTACCACTCCGAATTGTGTAAATCGATCCATACGACGTGCTTCCTTGCGGTCGAGCAGGTCGTTGGGATTAAAGTCTTTTACCTCACACGCGAAGTGCGTTTTGAACTTTGATGAATCAAACCTCGTAATAGGTCCCGCTCCGGAGACCCCAGCGAGGAGGTTTTTCCAAGTTTCCTCGGCGGTGTTTCCCACAGGAGTGAGAGCACCTAGTCCGGTAACAACTACGCGTTTAAGGCTCATAAAAAGACGTTTACTTATGCTTTAGCTTCTTCGATGTACGAGATAGCTTGACCTACAGTTCCGATGTTCTCTGCTTGATCGTCTGGGATCTGAATATCGAACTCTTTTTCGAATTCCATAATCAATTCCACAGTGTCAAGAGAATCTGCACCAAGGTCGTTAGTGAAGCTCGCTTCTGTGTTTACTTCGTTTTCGTCAACTCCTAGTTTGTCAACGATGATTGCTGTAACTTTTGCTGAAATGTCAGACATGATTAGTTTGTTTTAATAATCAAGAACAAAGAAAATAAAACTTTAGATATCCCCTACTGCTCGAGGAAGGGGTTAAATTTGCCGACTCAAGGTACGATATTTCATGTTAAGAATAGCTATACTCGCCTCAGGATCAGGGACTAATGCGGAGCGACTTGTCGAGTTTTTTCGCGAAAGTGACTTGGCTTGTGTAAAACTTATTGCAACGAACAACCCAAAAGCAGGCGTAATTCCGCGTGCTGAAGCGCAAAATGTGGAGACTTTGGTGTTTGACCCAAAGACCGAACTACAACAAACGCTGTCGGTTTTAGTTCAAAAAGCGGACGTGGTTTTGCTAGCTGGATACCTTAGAATGATTCCTGCGGAGTGGACGCGTGCGTTTCAAGGACGTATGTTGAATATTCACCCGGCCCTCTTGCCGAAGTTTGGGGGCAAGGGGATGTACGGGAAGCATGTGCATCGTGCCGTTAGTGAGGCGGGAGAAACACAGTCGGGCATCACGATTCATTTAGTGAACGAGCACTATGATGAGGGTGCTGTTTTGGCCCAATTCACTGTGGAGATTGATGCTGGGGAAGACCCGGATAGCATAGAAGCGAAGGTGCGTGAATTGGAATTGGATTTTTATGGACCGACTGTAGAAGGTTGGATCGAACACATGACCCTAAACCAGTGAGAGTAACGATATATACAGACGGCGCAGCGAGTGGAAACCCCGGACCCGGTGGATACGGTGTGGTTTTAGAGAGTAGCGCTGGCCACCGTAAGGAGCTCAGTGGCGGATTCCGCAGAACGACCAACAATAGAATGGAGCTGCTTGCGGTCATCAAAGGCTTGCGTGAGCTAAAAAGCACCGAAGTTCAAGTGGTGGTAGTGAGCGACAGTAAGTATGTGGTGGATGCGGTGAATAAGGGCTGGTTGGAGAATTGGATCAAGAAGGGGTTCAAGGACAAGAAAAACCCGGATCTGTGGCGCGATATGATTCCGCTCCTACGCAAGTACAAACCTATTTTTCAGTGGGTAAAAGGCCACAACAATCATCCGCAAAATGAGCGGTGTGATGCTTTGGCGGTGATCGAGAGTAAGAAGAAAAATCTTCCTCCGGACGTCGGTTACGAAAGCAGCTTGTAAGGGCTAGAGCTTGATGAAATCTTGCGGGTTGATCGCCGCGCCTTCAAACCAAAGTTCAAAGTGCAAGTGTGGCCCGGTGGAGTTTTCTCCAGAGTTGCCGATGATGGCAATGGCCTCCCCACTGCGCACAAACTCCCCTACTTCTTTGAGTAATGCACTGTTGTGCTTGTAAGCGCTGAGCAGGTTGTTTTCGTGCTGAATGATGATGATGTGTCCGGTCTCACTGGTCCAATCTGCAAAAACAACGGTGCCTTCGTAGCACGATTTGATCGGCGTATTGTTCGCCGCTGCGATGTCCACGGCAAAGTGATCCGTGGTTTTGTCGTAGCCAGAGGTAACCACGCCTTCAAGTGGCGAGATCAGCTGCGGAATGTCCAGGTTGGGAATGCGTGAGTTTAGGGTAAAGGCATTTTCTTCTTCTACCCACTCGCGAAATGCGCTGTCTTGAGACGAGGGGCTGGAAAGCTGAACGGTCTCAGGAGTTGAGGAGGTGTCTTCTGAAAGCTCCAAGAGCACTGTGTCGATGGTTTCGCCCTGAAGGATGCGCTGGATGCCTTCGAGGTATTTTTCGTTTTGCTCGAGGGCAAGCTCTAAGCTGTCTGTGGTCAAGGCCAGTTCGATGGCTTCACGACGTAGTTTGGAGGATGCATACCCAGGAATCAATTCCTTCAAGGGGGTAAACGCGATCAATGTGGTGGTCAGCGCGATGGTTACGGTGATGGTCAGGACGGAAAACACAAAAATATTTAACGGAGATAGTTTCAACGTTAATAGCTCCTCAAACGTGTCGTCGTTGAGGATAACAAAGCGAAATTTGTTCCGCCAGCGTTGAACGCGGGTCGTTTTTTGTGGGTCCTTTGCCATAACTATCGCAAATATCGTGTTAAGGATTTCTTCAGGGCGATGAAATAAAATAATTTTAACGCGTTATTACTTCTATGCAAAATAAATCGTTTGCTGCGCTTTTGGCTTTTTGCCTGCTCTTGCTCACAGGTTGTTCGACGACCAAGGACAAGTGGGTGAATAGAGAGTACCATAAATTGACGGCACATTTTAATGCATATTTCAACGGCCTAGAATCGTATGACGAAGCCGTGGCCAATTTCGAGGCGACGCAGACCTACGATTTTGAAAAAACCCTCCCACTCTACTATTGGCCCAACGAATCGCAAGCCCCCTCCCTGTTCGCCGCCATGGATCGTGCGCTGGAAAAGAGCGCTAAGGTCATCAAGGGACACAGCATGGTGTTCAGTGGCAAGCAGAAGAACGACTATGTGATCAAGGCCTATTTACTGATCGCACGCAGCAGGTTTTATAAGCACGAGCTGATCCAATCGCTCGAGGCGACCAGCTATATCGTGGATCAGTTCGATGGGCTCGAGATTGCCAGAGAAGAGGTGTTTTGGGCGAAGCTGCTGGCTGCGCAAACCCACATTCGGATGGGCAACGGTTTCTCGGCGGAAGCGCTCCTCGATGACATTTACACGAAAAGATTACCCAAAGACCAGTTGTTTGCCGCACAGAAAGGCTATGCCTATTACCATTTGAGTGAAGGGCGTATTAAGGAGGCGCAGGAGTGGGTAGAATTGGCCGCAACAAACGCGAAGTCTAAATCTCAGAAAGTACTCCTCACCTACATTAACGCGCAGCTCTATGCCAAGCTGGGTATGGGGTATGAAAGTGCGCTCGCGTATCAGCAGGTGCTCGATCTGCATCCAAACGACTACGACATCACTTTTTCTGCCCAGATCAAACGGGCGGAAAATTTCGATGTGTACATGGAAGACATTTCTGTGATCGAAAAACAGCTCAACAAAATGTTGCGCGACGATAAAAATATCTCGTACCGCGATCAGATCTACTACGTGTGGGCCTTGAAGCGCTTGGATTTAGAAGAGTATCCGGAAGCTGAACGTTTGCTTCGAGAAAGCATATCCTCATCCGTGGACAATCCGCGTCAAAAAGGGAAGAGTTATTTGAGTTTAGCGACGATAGAATTTGACTTTAAAGAGTTTGTCAATGCCCAGGCGTATTATGACAGTGCCATTACCGCCTTGCCGGCGAATTATCCGGGGCTGGATACTTTGCAACGTCGGACGGAAGTGCTGAATGAGCTCGTGGGCCACCTCAACACCATCGCATTGCAGGACAGTTTGCAAGGCATGTACGGTCAGAGTGAGGCTGCGTTGCGCGAAAAATTCGAATCGTACATCGAAGCGAAAAAACTGCGCGAAGCTGAGGCCGCTCGCTTGGCCGAGATTGCCGCAATGAATGCAGCGAACAACGCACTACTCGCCGACGCAGGACCTACCGCATCACAGGGCTCCGGGCAGTGGTACTTTTACAACCCTAGTGTTCGTGCTAAGGGCGTCTCTGCCTTTAAGCGCAAGTGGGGCGACCGCAAATTAGAGGACCACTGGCGTACGACGGAGAAACCCTTCCAAGGTTTCGGCGAACTCGCAGAAGAAGAAGGTGCCGACAAGACCGATTCCACCACCGCTGCTCCGGAAGTTTTGCCGACCGATGAAAACAGCGTCGACTACTACATGGCCCGACTCCTCGGGGACGACGAGGCTTTTGCTGCAAGCGAGTTAGCGGAGGCTCAGGCACGTGCTGAGATCGGTTTCTTGTACAAAGACGGTCTCAAAGACGCTGCTTCTGCCGAGCGGGAATGGGACGCTTTTATGGCCGATTTTTCAGGGTTAGCCAGCGTCGCACCTAAGGTTTGGTACGGGCAATATTTGCTCTTCTCGGCGCTTGGTGAACAGGAGAAAATGGCGCTTTCCCGCACGACTCTTTTGGACCAATTCCCAAACAGCCCCTACGCCGCACTGCTCCGTGGTGATGCGCTAGGCCCGCAAATTCCTGCGTCGGAACAAGCTGCTTACGACCTTGCTTTTGACCAGTACAACAGCGGTAATCTTCGCAGTGCACAACGCGCCTTGAGGGCCTTTTTGAATACGTACCCAAAGAGCGTACTGCGGGCCAAAGCGGCGCTGCTGCAAGCCTACATCGTCGGGACAAAAGAAGATACGGACGCGACTATCGCACAGCTGCAAGTGGTAGTGAATGACTTTAAGGGCACAGAGGAAGCGACGCGAGCGGCTCAGATCTTAAGCATGCTTGTGGATGTGAGTGAAAAGGGACAAGATCCGGCAGATGTCAAAGGCAAAGGAGACACGAAGGTGCGTCAGGTGGAGTTTGCAGATCAGGCCAATGCGCCGCACAAATTCATCATTGCGTTGCCCGCTGAAAACGCAAAAATTAATGAGCTTAGAAATGCACTCGCGGACTTTAATAAAGAGCACTTCAAGTTTGACAATTTGCGCATCCAAAACATTTTCTACGACCAGAACACCCAGCTGGTTATTGTCAGTGGTTTGCGCTCGAAAGCCAAGGCTGAGGTATACAAAACGACCTTTTCAGAATTGGGCACAAGTTTGCACCAATTTTATCCTTCAGCCACAAGTGCGGTGTTTTACATAAATAATCCGAACTTTGGCAAAGTCTACAGAGACAAGGTTTTAAAAGAATACATTCAATATTTCAACTCACCATGATATCCTCTTCAAAGAAAAACCCAGAACAAGCACAAGCCTCGAACCGCATCCTGATCGGAACAGCTATTGTCGGGGATGTTACCACAGACGGCGATATTCGAGTGGACGGTAAAATCACTGGAAACATGAAGGTAAGCGGCAAGCTCGTTGTGGGTGAGCAAGGTGCGATCGAAGGCGATGTAGAATGTAAAAACGCTGCTGTTGCGGGATCTTTGTCCGGCACCTTAAAAGTGGCTCAAACTTTAGCGCTTGCTACAACAGCCAAAGTGGACGGAAAAGTACACACCGAAAAGTTGAGTGTAGAGCCAGGCGCTGAACTGAACGGTACGGTTTCGATGGGCGCGGTGATGCACAAAATCTCTGAGAAAGAAGGCAAGGGTGTCCAAACAGCCTAATCCTTTCATTCGCTATTCTGGGCTTGCCTTTCAGATGGCCGCCCCTATTATTTTAGGCGTGCTTATAGGTCGGTACCTTGATGGTGAAGACGCGTTGCTGTACACCATTATTTTCTCACTACTGGGCGTGTTTTCAGGTCTTTACCTAGCGCTCAAAGACTTCCTTTAATGCATACGTTCAAAAAAGCGTTTCTTTTTATAGCAGTGTTCGCTCTAGCAGGTGTTGCTCAAGGCTTTTACAGTACACAACCGTCGAAAGTCGCCATGTACTATGTCATCGCGGGCGTGCTTTATGCCATTTCCGAGGGGCTGAAACAGCTTCCGATGGCCAAAAAACAAGAGCCGGGCATGGTGTTTTTGGTACTCTCCACCCTTCGGATGTTCTTGTTTTTGATAGCACTATTGCCCGTATTGCTTCATCGTGCGGAGTTAAATGTGACAAAACCCGCGGCTTTGAGCCTTCTTTTGCCCCTCTTAATATCGCTCGTATTTGAGACTTTTCAGGCCATCAAAGCCTTGAAAGACAAATAATTGTAATAAATATAGTATTTAAGCGAACGGGGGTTTGTCGTTAGGTGCATAAGGCCCTACATTTGCACGGATTTTACGGCACAGAAATGACCCACATGTTCAAATCCTTCGCACGTTATGCTTCAGCAATAGTTCTCCTATTGTCTGCAGCTCAGCTTAACGCTCAAGACCATGCAGACCATGGCGAGCATTCCACGACTACGGAAGAAACCCACGCTACTACGGAAGACCATGGCCACGAGGCACATGCTGTAGAAATGCACGAAGACCACGGCCACGAAGCTGCGCACGCTTCTGGGGGTCACGCAGAAGAAGCTTCTTCAGATGATGAGATCAACATTACGGATCTGATCATGCACCACATTTCTGATTCTCACGAATGGCACTTTTTCGACATTGATGGCCACCCGTATTCACTCGCACTTCCCATCATCGTTTACACAGACAATGGTGTAAGCATGTTCTCTAGTTCAGTATTTCACCACAATGACAATGGTGAAGTAGTGTATGACGCAGGGAACGGTGACCGTTTCGTGAAAGTACACGATCATATTTACTTGGCTTCTGAACACGAGCACCACGGTGCATATGTAGAGCACGGCGAAGAACACGAGGTTTTAAACGCAAAGCCTACGCTTGATTTGAGTATCACCAAAAACGTAATCAACATGCTCCTCGGTGCAGTGATTATGTTGCTATTGTTCCTAGGTGTAACGCGCAAGTACGACAACGGTGTGCCACGTGGTAAGGCTAGCTTCATCGAGCCACTCGTGGTTTTCGTTCGCGATGAAATCGCACTTCAGAACATCGGTAAGAAAGATTACCAGCGCTTCACTCCTTATTTGTTGACGTTGTTCTTCTTCATTTGGATCAATAACATCTTAGGTTTATTCCCGGGCGGTGCCAACCTTACAGGTAATATTGCGTTCACTATGACACTTGCGTTTTTGACGCTGATCATCGTTAACGTAAACGGTAAGAAAGATTACTGGTTGCACATCTTGTGGATGCCAGGTGTTCCAGTTTGGGTACGTATCATGCTTGCTCCGATCGAGCTCGTGGGTGTATTGACCAAGCCGTTCGCTTTGATGATTCGTTTGTTTGCGAACATGACTGCAGGTCACATTGTGATCTTGTCGTTGATCTCATTGACCTTTATTTTCAAGTCACTCGCTATCGCTCCAGCAGCAGTAGGTTTGACCTTGTTTATTTATGTAATTAAAGTATTGGTGGCTTTCCTCCAGGCATACATTTTTGCCCTGTTGACGGCGCTGTTCATCGGCCAAGCGGTTGAAGAACACGACCACCACTAAATAAGAACCATTGTTTAATTTAAAGATATAGTAAAATGGTAGGTAGTATCGCAGCTCTAGGAGCAGGATTGGCAGTATTGGGTGTAGCATTGGGAATTGGCCGTGTAGGTGGTTCTGCAATGGAAGGTATCGCTCGTCAGCCGGAAGCTTCTGGTAAGATTCAAACTGCAATGATTATCGCAGCAGCACTTATTGAAGGTGCCGGTCTATTCGGTATCGTAGTAGCGTTGTTGGGTCTATAATCATTCCCTTACAAAGTAGCCCAAGTCGGGATTGCCGGCGGGCTACTTTTTAAACTACAACAGATTAAACACAGCATATAATGTCGTTAGTTACTCCAGATTTAGGGCTCATTTTTTGGACGTTAGTTACGTTCCTTCTCCTTGTATTCTTGCTCGGTAAGTTTGCTTGGAAGCCAATTTTGAAAATGGTCAATGAGCGCGAAGCCAGCATTGAGGAAGCATTGAAAGCCGCAGAGCGTGCTCGCGATGAAATGAAGTCTCTTCAAGCGGACAACGAAGCCATCTTAAAAGAAGCACGTGAAGAACGCGAGCGCATCTTGAAAGAGGCACGTGAGATGAAAAACAAAATCGTTAGCGACGCTAAAGATGCAGCATCTGCTGAGGCAGAAAAAGCTGTAACTTCTGCCAAAGCGGCGATCGAAGCTGAGAAAGCGGCTGCTGTTGCTGAACTCAAAAACCAAGCTGCTGTATTGAGCATCGAGGTAGCTGAGAAAGTATTAGGCCAAGAGCTTAGTGCAGAGAACAAGCAAGCAGAGATGATCGGTAAGATGATCGACGAAGTAAAATTCAACTAAGAATTAGGATATGAATTATCCAAGAGTTGCCTCTCGCTACAGTAAAGCGCTTCTAGAACTAGCCGTTGAAAACAACGAACTAGAGAAGGTAAGCGCGGACGTGGCCCTACTCAAAAGCACCATCCTCGGGTCAAATGACTTCGCGTTGCTTTTGAAGAGCCCAGTAGTGAAAGCAGATAAAAAACAAGCGGTACTCAAAGCAGTCTTCGAAGGTGCATTTTCACCTTTGTTTGAAGGCTTCGTGGCCTTACTCGTAAAGAACAAGCGCGAGAATGTCTTAGTCGGCATTTGTGACAAGTTCGAAAGCGACGTTTTGGAGCACAAGGGTATCATTAAAGCAGAAGTAACGACCGCTGTGGCGCTTACAGATGCGGATAAAACGAAGTTGGTAGCAACACTCAAAGCGCAGATTGGTAAAGACATCCAGTTGAGCGAAGTGGTAGATGCGGCAACGATCGGTGGTATGAAGCTCAAAGTCGGTGGATACCAGTTAGACAACACGATTTCAGGTAAGTTGAGAGCGATGAGAAATGCGCTTGTAGACCATACCTACGAATCGAAACTTTAAGAAAACAAAGACCTTAATATAAAGGATCATGGCAGAAGTAAATCCAGCTGAAATTTCAGCAATTCTAAAACAACAGCTCTCCGGAATGGCAGAGGGTGCAGACCTTCAAGAGGTAGGTACAGTATTGGAAGTGGGTGATGGTATCGCTCGCGCATACGGCCTCGCTAACGCTCAGTCAGGGGAATTGGTCGAGTTTGAAAGCGGTCAGAAAGGTATCGTTTTGAACCTTGAAGAAGACAACGTAGGTATCGTATTGCTTGCACCGTCTAATGACATTAAAGAGGGATCTACCGTAAAGCGTACAAACACTATCGCATCTATCAACGTAGGTGAAGGTATGGTTGGACGTGTTGTAGATACGTTAGGTACACCGATCGACGGTAAAGGCCCGATCCAGGGTGAAACTTTCGAGATGCCACTAGAGCGTAAAGCTCCAGGGGTAATCTTCCGTCAGCCGGTGAACGAGCCGATGCAAACCGGTATCAAATCTATCGATGCTATGATTCCTATCGGCCGTGGTCAGCGTGAGTTGATCATCGGTGACCGTCAGACAGGTAAAACTACCGTGGCGATTGATACTATTATTAACCAGAAGGAATTCTTCGACAAAGGTGAGCCTGTATACTGTATCTACGTTGCTGTAGGTCAGAAAGGTTCAACCGTGGCTGGTATCGCTAAGACGTTGGAAGACGCTGGCGCGATGCAGTACACGACTATTGTTGCAGCAAACGCTTCTGATCCTGCACCGATGCAGTTCTACGCGCCATTCGCTGGTGCAGCGATCGGTGAGTACTTCCGCGATACAGGTCGTCCAGGTTTGATCATCTATGATGACCTTTCTAAGCAAGCGGTTGCTTACCGTGAGGTTTCACTATTGCTACGCCGTCCTCCGGGTCGCGAGGCTTACCCAGGTGATGTATTCTACTTGCACTCAAGATTATTGGAGCGTGCTGCAAAAGTGATTGCAGACGATACGATCGCATCTCAGATGAATGATCTTCCTGAGTCTTTGAAAGGTAAAGTAAAAGGTGGCGGTTCTTTGACTGCACTTCCTATCATCGAAACGCAAGCAGGTGATGTATCTGCTTACATTCCTACGAACGTAATTTCGATTACTGACGGACAGATCTTCTTGGAAGCTGATCTCTTTAACTCGGGTGTACGTCCTGCGATTAACGTAGGTATCTCTGTATCTCGTGTAGGGGGTTCTGCTCAGATCAAGCCGATGAAGAAAGTATCGGGTACATTGAAGCTGGATCAAGCGCAATACCGCGAGCTAGAAGCATTTGCTAAGTTCGGTTCTGACCTTGATGCAGCGACCATGTCGGTAATCAACAAAGGTGAGCGTAACGTAGAGATCTTGAAGCAAGGTGTGAATGCACCGATGAGCGTTGCTCACCAGGTAGCGATCATCTACGTAGGTACAAAAGGTAAGCTGAACAAGGTTCCTGTGAATCAGGTAAAAGCCTTCGAATTGGCACTTATCGAATACATGGAAGCAAATCAAAAAGCAGCACTAGACAGCATCGCAGCTGGCAAGTGGACAGACGCAGAGATCTCAGCGATCGAAGCATCTATTGCTGAAGTTTTGCCAAACTACGAAGCTTAATACTACTATAATCCAGGTGTCTTCGGGCACCTGGATGTAATACACGCACTATGGCGAATCTAAAAGAGCTAAGAAACAGAATTACTTCGATCGGTAGCACGATGAAGATCACTTCAGCAATGAAGATGGTGAGTGCTGCGAAGTTGAAGAAAGCTCAAGACGCTATCGTTCAAATGCGTCCATACGCATCGAAGCTTACTGAAATCTTGCAAAAGGCTTCAAGTACGTTGGATGCTAGTGAAAATGCATTCGGCGAAGAGCGAGAAGGCAACAAAACCCGTTTAGTAGTGATCAGCTCTAACCGCGGTCTTTGTGGTGGTTTTAACTCTAGCGTTGTCAAAAAAGCGAAGCTTTATATCGAAGAGAGTGATGAGGACATCACTATTGCTACGGTAGGTAAAAAGGCTGGTGAAGCATTTAAATACGACGATAGAAAAGTGGACAGCAACATCGAGTTGTGGGACAACATTTCTTTCGAAAGTGCAACGGCATACGCTGAAGGTCTGATGGCCGGCTATTTAGCTGGAGAGTACGATAAGGTAGTTGTGGTATACAATGCGTTCAAGAACGCGGCGGTACAAGAGCCTACTGCGGAACAGTTCCTCCCTATTGCGATGTCAGGGGAAGAAGTTGGCCCAGTAGACACTACAGAGTACATCTACGAGCCTTCAAAAGAGGAGATTCTTGAAGATTTGATTCCTACTTCGTTGAAGACACAGTTGTTTGCTGCGTTGCTGGATGCAAATGCTTCGGAGCACGGTGCGCGTATGACTGCTATGCACAAGGCGACGGATAACGCGAAAGAGCTTCAAGGCGATCTTAAACTAGAATACAATAAAGCACGTCAAGCTGCGATTACAAACGAGATCTTAGAGATCGTTGGTGGTGCAGACGCATTGGCCGGATAAGGGTCTTTTAGCTTTGTTTGAAATAGAAAAACCCGCTCGAAAGAGCGGGTTTTTTTTGGTATCAATCGAGACAAATTGATAGTCTCTTTTTGAGAATAAGCGTGCATTGGTTACATTCACTTAACCATTACCAAAAACCAATACAATGCACCAATCGGAATTACTCGAAAAGGAGTTCATAAGCGTGAACGAGCTTATGGAACTGTTTGAAATCTCGCGTGCTACGGCTCAGCGTTTGTTGAAGTCTGGCGAAGTACGCAGTACAAAATTGGGCGGAAAAGTGATCATTCCCACTAAGCCCCTGCGCGAAAAGTTTGCATAAATCTTAAAGAAATAGGCGGTTAGAGCCTTTTGTCCGAAGCGCTCAAAGAAGTAACTTCGGAACATGTCTTTTTTAACCCTACGCGTTCGTACGTTTTTATTCATGATGATGATCCTTGTCGTAGCCTTTGTGCTGACAGGGATGTTCAGTCTGTACCATTTTCGTGTGGAGAACAAGGATTATCACAAGGAGCGTCTAGAGCGTAAAGAGCAGGCGATTTTAAGTCACATCGATTATTTTACGGGAAGTGAACAGGGCAAGGGCTATACGCCTTGGCAATGGAAAGGTGCGCTCGGCGGTAAACTGGCAGAGATTAGCTCGATTCATAAGCTGGACGTGGGCATATACCATCCGACGGGACTATTGATCGCGGCGAGTTCGTTGTATTCGGACGAGTCGGCGTTGTTTCCGAGGCTGTTGACAAGGTATGCAGAGTCGTCGGAAGCGAAGGGACGTGTATTGAGTAGAGAGGACGATTTTTTGATTGCCACGAGTGAGATTTTGGGATACAACAATCAGGTGGA
The DNA here is from genome assembly GCA_949547975.1 of Cryomorphaceae bacterium. The sequence goes on from CATITW010000360.1 coordinate 13,515, forward strand.
ATTGGTCGTGAGGGTACCTTACAGGATCGATGATACGGCGATTCCAGATGAAGATTTAGAGTTTTTGGAACAGCTGGTTTTGCTGTATGTCGTGCTGTTTTTGTTTGGTATAACGTTCGCTTTTGTCTTGTCCGATTATATTTCGAGGAACATGCGTATGGTCATTGACCAGCTTAAAAAAGTGAGGATTAATGGGTCGAACGAGAAACTGACCTGGAAACTGAATGATGAGATAGGGGAGCTGATTCAAGAATACAATGTCATGGTGGAGAAGCTGGAGCGGACCGCGGTGGAATTGGCACAGAGTGAAAGGGAAAGTGCTTGGAAAGAGATGGCGCAGCAAGTGGCGCATGAGATTAAGAATCCGCTGACCCCGATGAAGTTGACGTTGCAGATGATGGAGCGTGAGCAGGACAAGGCGGAATTGCAAGAGATGGCCTCGCATTTGCTCGAGGAAGTGGAGTCGCTGACCCACATCGCTGAGGCGTTTTCACGTTTTGC
>CATITW010000361.1 GCA_949547975.1 Cryomorphaceae bacterium
AATTGGAAAGAATTGGGCAGTGGACTACCAACAACTGCAGTACGTGATATTGCTATTCAAGAGCGTGAAAACGATTTGGTTTTAGCCACTTTTGGTCGCGGGTTTTATGTACTCGACAACTACTCTCCGTTGCGCGAAATGAATTACATCTTAGAACAAGATGCCGCCTTTTTCTCAACGAAACCGGGATTACTGTTTAACAGAGCGAATATCGGTGGAATGGATTACAAAGGTGGTCAAGATTACCACGCGAAAAATCCTCCTGTAGGAGTGACTTTTGAATTGTACATTACTGAAAAAGCATCGCGTGTAAAGGACGATCGTCCCGAAGCCAAAGAAGACCTACCGCACTACCCTAGTTTGGATCAACTTCGTAACGAAGACTGGGAAGAATCTCCGTACTTGCTATTTACGGTAAAAGACTCTTCAGGTACAGAAGTCGCTCGCTTTACTCGATCAGATGCTTCCGGAATACAGCGATTCACCTGGAATGGCAAATTCAGTAGCACCGCAAGCATCAATGAAAACGGCGAACCCAAGACGAAGCCATCTACCACCACTTTTGTGTTACCTGGCACGTACACCATGAATGTCGATCGCAGCACAAATGGTGTGCTCACTTCTTTGATTGAAAATCATCAATTTGAAGTGAACCACCTGTACAACTTCGAAGACATCGATATGGATTTCAACCGATCGATTGATGCGCTGTATGCTTCATCAAACCGAATCTACGCCGCTTACAATCGCCTAGAGAAAGACCTAAACGCATTACGCGCTGGTCTTCGCAATACGCCAGGGACTTCACTCGAAGACCTCACCGCCGCGCGCGGTATCGACCTAGAACTCAAGAAGCTCAGTATTCTTTTAAAAGGCGACAAAACACGTAGCAAGCGTGAAATGGAATCGGCAGCCTCTTTAAATGATGTCGTAGGATTGCTTGCATGGAGCGCATGGAACCACCGTGGTGCACCAACAGGGACCATGATCAATGCAAAAGAAGACGCACTTCTTATGATCGAAGACGCACAAATTGCGCTAGATCGCATCGGCGAATCTGTCGAAGCATTGAAAGAGAAAGCCACTACGCAAGGGGTGCCTTTTTGGGACTAATACCTACCTTTGCACCCGTTTTTTAAGACCAAACGCATGTCAGAACATATAGACCCCATTTTAGCCGAAGAGATTGGCGATGCACACGAAAGTTTCAAAGCAGAGACTCCTTTGCGTCCAGATGCTTTTGAAAAGTCAGATGACGAAAAAATTGCCATCATTCAAGAGCACGTAAAGGGCATTTTAGAAACGTTAGGAATGGACCTTGAGGACGACAGTCTTAAAGGGACTCCATTGCGCGTTGCTAAATTGTATGTCAACGAAGCATTTGGCGGGCTGCACCCTAAGCGTAAACCTGGGATGAGCACTTTCGATAATTCGTACCGTTACAACGAAATGCTCGTAGAAAAAAACATCGTTCTGTATTCTACTTGCGAACATCATTTGCTACCTATCGTTGGACGCGCACACGTTGCCTACATCTCTAAAGGGAAAGTGGTAGGCTTGAGCAAAATGAATAGAATCGTCGACTACTTTGCAAAACGTCCTCAAGTTCAGGAGCGTTTGACTCGTCAGATTGTCCAAGCCCTTCAGGAGGTTATGGGAACAGAAGACGTGGCATGTGTGATTGACGCCAAACATCTTTGCGTAAACTCGCGAGGAATTCGCGACATCGACAGCTCGACCGTAACCGCAGAGTTCGGAGGTGTCTTCCAGCAAGAAGATAAGAAGGCTGAATTTTTAGACTACATCAACTTAAAGACCGACTTCGGGGCCTAAATGGAACCACTATACCGCACCTATCCAATAGTCGTAGACAACACCTTGACTGGTGAGAAAGAATCGTTTCAACCCGTCAGCGAAGGACGCGTAGGAATGTACGTCTGTGGCCCTACCGTTTACAGCGATGTACACCTCGGGAATGCTCGCACGTTCACCTCATTTGACTTCATATTTCGGTACTTAAAACACTTAGGATATCAAGTACGCTATGTTCGCAACATCACTGATGCCGGCCATTTAGAGAATGACGCGGATGAAGGCGAGGATAAAATCGCTAAAAAAGCACGTATAGAACAGCTTGAACCGATGGAAATCGTGCAACGCTACACGGTGGACTTCCACCACGTGATGCAACGACTGAACGCGTTTCCTCCTTCTATCGAGCCTACCGCAACGGGACATATCGTCGAACAAATAGAGATGGTGCAAACGATCATCGATAAAGGCTGGGCCTATGAAAGCAACGGCAGCGTTTATTTCGATGTGGAGACTTACAATAAGGAGGGCGGTGATTACGGCGTTCTTTCTGGTCGAAAAATGGATGAACTGCAAGCCGGTTCACGTGCACTTGATGGCCAAGAAGAAAAACGCAATCCTGCAGATTTCGCGCTTTGGAAAAAAGCTTCACCAAACCACATCATGCGGTGGCCGTCGCCTTGGAGTGTCGGCTTCCCTGGATGGCACTTGGAATGTTCAGCAATGAGCACCAAATACCTTGGAGAAGAATTTGACATTCACGGAGGCGGAATGGATCTTAAATTCCCACATCATGAGTGTGAGATTGCACAAAACACCGCATGCTCTTCACACAAGGGGGCTAGATATTGGCTGCATGCAAATATGCTTACGCTCAACGGAAAACGCATGAGTAAGAGCACCGGGAACACCATTTTACCGGGAGAACTTTTCAGTGGAAACAATCCTCTACTTGTGAAAGGCTTTGCACCTTCAGTGGTTCGATTCTTTATGATGCAAGCGCACTACAGCAGCGTTCTTGATTTTAGTAACGATGCACTACTGGCCGCCGAAAAAGGCCACGATCGCTTGATGGCAGCAGTAGCAAAGCTGGACACATTGAAACCCTCTAAAAACGAAGGCTTTGATGTACAAGCGTGGGTGGATAAATGTTATGCTGCGCTGAGTGATAACTTCAACTCCCCCATCATGATTGCGCATTTGTTTGAAGGTGTTAAACTGGTAAACGGTGCTGAAGGTACTCTCCCACTAAGTCCAGATGAAGTCTCTTTATTGCGAGAAAAGATGCATGCATTCGCATTCGATATTCTCGGATTACAGAATGAGGTAAATGGTGGCGCACACCAAGAAGCCTTAGACAAGGCGATGGATCTAATCATAGAATTACGTGCTAGTGCTCGAACGAACAAAGATTGGAGTACGGCAGATTTGATTCGGGATCAACTCGCAGAAGCTGGTATACAGCTCAAAGACGGCCCGGAAGGAACGAGTTATAGCATTTAAAAGCAGTGTCATGACCCAGCTTCTTCGGTACATCTTTGGCGCACCACTTTTAGCGATCATTTGGCTCTACCGAAAAGTAGTATCACCATTGCTGGGTCCAGCTTGCCGTTATCAGCCTACTTGCAGTACCTATGCGGCTGAAGCCGTGAAACTACACGGTCCATTCAAAGGCTTTTGGCTCAGTGCTAAGCGTATTTCAAGCTGTCATCCATGGGGTGGACATGGATGGGACCCCGTTCCAGGAAGTGCTTTAGAACAAGAATTAAAAGATAAAAACATCAAATAAAAGATGAAGAAGATTCTATTACTCGCAGCCATTGCAGCTGTTTCTTGCCAAAATAGCCCGTCAGAGGCCGAAGCGGACGGAGCGAGCGGCGCAACCTGGGTTAGCGAACTCAACTATGAGGGTGAAGATCACTTTTACGGCATGCGCCAGCTAACCGATGGAGGAGACAACGCAGAAGCGTATTTCAGCTTTGACGGTAGTCAGCTCACTTTTCAAAGTAATGCAGAAAAATGGGGCAATGAATGTGATCAAATCTATGCGTTCGATTGGAATCAAGATACCATTTTGGAAGAAGCACCTGCGCGCATTTCAAATGGATTAGGCAGAACGACTTGTGCCTATTTCATGCCGGGCGACACCACTATTCTTTACGCAAGTACGTTCACTGGTGATTCTGCATGTCCGGCGGTCCCGGAGCGCGGTGAAGGCGGCGCGTATGTCTGGCCGATCTATGAAGATTTTGACATTTATGTAAGTGATTTAGAAGGCAATCTTCTTGACACTCTGATCAGCGGACCGGGCTATGATGCCGAGGCGACTGTGAGTCCGGATGGAACCAAAATCGTCTTTACATCCACGCGCAGCGGCGATTTAGAATTATACGTTTGTGACATCGACGGCAGTAATATTGTTCAGGTGACGAGCGGTTTGGGGTATGATGGAGGAGCATTCTTTAGCCCTGACTCTAAGAAATTGGTATTCAGAAGCTCACGCCCGACGAGCGAAGAAGAGGTTGAGAAATACAAGGATTTACTCGCACAAGGCCTAGTGGAACCCACGGAAATGGAGTTGTACACGTGTAATATTGACGGTTCTGAACTGACTCAAGTGACACAACTGGGTCAGGCGAATTGGGCGCCGTATTATCATCCAAGTGGTGAAAAAATCGTGTTTTCTTCGAACCACCACAGCGAACGTGGATTCCCGTTTAACCTATTTATGATCAACACAGACGGTACAGGATTGCAGCAAATTTCGTTTGATACGGCGTTTGATTCTTTCCCGATGTTCTCGCCTGACGGTAAAAAATTGGTTTTTGCTTCGAATCGAAATAACGGAGGAGGTCGCGCGACGAATCTCTTCATAGTAGACTGGAAAGAATAAGCTTATGCTCGCAACTATTTTTTGGGATTTCCCGAATCACATTCCTATTGCAGGGTTCCAACTCCGCTTTTATTCCCTGATGTTCATCATCAGCTTTGTGCTGGGTCAGTATGGGATGCAGTACGTCTTTAAACGTGAAAATGTGAATCCAAAACTTATGGATTCGCTCGTGTATTGGATGATTGGAGCAACCATTATCGGTGCCCGATTAGGCCATGTATTTTTCTACGACTGGGGCTACTATAAAAACAACCTCGGCGAGATCTTCATGGTGTGGAAAGGCGGTTTAGCGTCACACGGCGCTGCTATTGCCATCACTGGCGCCATGCTGTACTGGTCACTAAAAATCGCCAAGAAACACCCGCTTTGGACTTTGGATCGTATCGTGATCGTAGTGGCCTTAGCTGCTGGATTTATCCGAATGGGGAATTGGTTCAATTCTGAAATTTATGGTGCTCCAGCGAACAGTGCTGTTGAAACTGTTTTTTTGGAAGACGCACGAGGAACTATTTCTCGTGGGTTTGCCGGGAATCTCTCAGAAGTCACCTTCACTCCCAGTGGCACTAGCATAACTACAGACTCTTTGCTACTTCCCGAGATCAAAGCCCAGTTGCGCTTTAACCAGCTCAGCGAAGCTCAAATCAAAAACTACACGGACAATTATCTTTCGCAAATCCTGAGTAATCAGAGAGCGGATCGTAAAAACCTACTGTACATCGAGGGTAACGAATCCACAGTGTACACCGATGAACAAGGCCTGTATGCTGAAATCACGCTGCTGGGAGTACCGCGTTACCCCACACAACTCTTCGAAGCCGCCGGTTACTGGATCCTATTCTTGATCCTTGCCTTCGCCTATATGCGCCGTAGCGCCGGAGAAAAGCACGGACTGCTGTTCGGCCTCTATTTGATCGGAACATTCGGCTTCCGTTTTTTCATCGAGTACTACAAAGAGATCCAGGTTTCCTTCGAACAGGAAATGTCGTTCAACATGGGCCAATTACTCAGCATACCCCTCGTGGCAGTAGGTCTGTACTTTGCGCTAACAGCTTCATCTAAAACTACTACTTCATGAATGCGATGAGAAAATATGCCGTTTGGATCGTTGGTCTCGGCCTCGCTGCTTTTATCATTCCCTCTTTATTTGGGAGCTTTGAGAAATTTGGCTCGAACACCGCGCCAAAAGTCCAGCAACCGAAAAAACAATACGAACCTCCATTTCGAATGGACGGTACCGTTTGGGCGGTGAACCAAACCGATACCATTGCTTCTTTTAGAACGGAATATGCAACAACCCCAGAGACTATAGAAATTGGGATGATGTACCGCCAAAATGTCGCGACCGACATGGCTATGCTCTTCTTTATGCCCGGCGGTGCTCAGCCGCGTAGTTTTTGGATGAAAAACACACTGGTCTCACTCGATATCATCTACCTCAATGAGGAGGGAGTTGTAGTGAGCATGCAAGAAAATGCCCAACCGCTTTCCACCCAAAGTCTACCAAGCACTGCACCCGCAGCTTATGTGTTGGAAGTACTTGGAGGATCTGCTGCAACGATGGGGATAGAATTGGGTACGAAAATGTACTGGACAGATAAATAAACCAAACAAGTCGCAACTTTAGGATAATTATCTATCTTTGCCGCTTCACGCATTACAAACATCTAAATACGATTTTGATATGTATTTAACTACAGAGAAAAAAGCAGAAATCTTCGCTGAATACGGCGCTTCTGCAAAAGACACAGGATCTGCAGAAGGGCAGATCGCATTGTTTAGCTACCGCATCTCTCATTTGACAGAGCACTTGAAGCAAAACAGAAAAGATCACAATACAGAGCGTTCATTGATCGCTTTAGTAGGAAAGAGAAGAAAGCTTCTGAACTACTTGAAGAAAACAGATATCGCTCGTTACCGTGCGATCGTTGAAAAACTAGGATTAAGAAAATAATTTCATCCTGAGAATACCAGAAAGGCAATTTTTACAATTGCCTTTTTGCGTATAAAAAAGTATCTATTTACACTATATATGATTCCTAAAGCAATTATTGAAACTATCGCACTTCCTGACGGGAGAGAGATCACGCTTGAAACGGGTAAACTCGCAAAACAAGCTGATGGATCTGTCGTTGTTAAGTGTGGTGGCACTATGCTGTTAGCCACTGTTGTGTCTAGCAAAGAAGCGAAAGACGGTGTTGACTTTCTTCCGCTTACGGTAGATTACCGTGAAAAGTTTGCGGCGAATGGCCGTGTTCCTGGAGGCTTCCTCAAGCGTGAGGGTCGTCCATCGGACAACGAAATCTTAACCATGCGTTTGATTGACCGCGTGTTGCGTCCTCTATTCCCAAAGGACTACCATGCTGAGATCCAACTCATGATCCAAATGATCTCTTACGACGAAAACGTTGAAGCGACTTCATTAACAGGTCTTGCTGCATCTGCGGCGATTGCTGTAAGTGATTTACCCTTCGACGGCCCTATTTCTGAGGTTCGCGTAGGCCGTATCAACGGAGAGCACATCATCAACCCAAGCCCAGCACAACTCGAAGATATGGAGTTGGATATGGTCATCGGTGCGTCTATGGACAGCGTCGTGATGGTTGAAGGTGAAATGAAAGAAATCTCTGAGGAAGAGATGGTAGAAGCAATCAAGTTTGCACACGATGCCATCAAAGTTCAGATTGAAGCACAAACACGTTTGGCTGCTCAGGTTGAGAAAGCACAAACAAAACGTGAGTACAGCCACGAGGTACACAGCGACGAAGTTCGTGAGGATGTTATGGCCGCTACCTACGATAAAGTATACAACGTCGCAAAAAGCGGTCTTCCGAAGCACGAGCGTTCTGCTGGTTTTAAAGCCATCTTGAACGAGTACCTCGAAAGCAAGGACGAAGCATGGAGAGACGAAAACACCGGCTTCGCAAAGCGTTACTTCCACGACGTGGAGTACAAAGCAATGCGTGCTATGGTACTGAACGACGGACAACGTTTGGACGGTAGAGATACTACCGAAGTACGTCCTATCTGGTCGGAAGTAGACTACTTACCGGGAGCACATGGTTCTGCAGTATTTACGCGTGGAGAAACACAAAGTTTAACTACGGTTACTTTGGGTACTACGATGGATGCAAACAGAATCGACGATGCAACCTTTACAGGTGAAGAGAAATTCTATTTGCACTACAACTTCCCTCCATTCTCAACTGGTGAAGCACGCCCGATTCGTGGTGTGAGTCGTAGAGAAGTAGGTCACGGTAACTTGGCGCAACGTGCCTTGTACAAAATGGTTGATCCTGAGAACCCGTACACGATTCGTGTTGTAAGTGATATCCTAGAGTCAAACGGTTCGTCTTCGATGGCAACAGTTTGTGCAGGTACACTCGCTATGATGGATGCAGGTGTAAAACTCGTTCGTCCAGTTAGTGGAATCGCGATGGGACTTATCTCTGACGGTGAGAAGTTTGCTGTATTGTCAGACATCTTAGGTGACGAAGATCACTTGGGTGATATGGACTTTAAAGTAACCGGTACTGAGAAAGGTATTACTGCATGTCAGATGGATATCAAGATCAAGGGATTGAGCTACGAAATTCTTGTTCAAGCTTTGAAGCAGAGCAAGGAAGGACGTTTGCACATCTTGAACGAAATCCTCAAGACGATGCCTGAGTCTCGCACAGAGCTCAAGCCAAATGCACCGAAAATCATCAAGTTGACGGTTAAGAAGGAATTCATCGGCCCAATCATTGGCCCTGGAGGTAAGAACATCCAAGGAATTCAAGCAGATACTGGCACTACAGTTACTATCGAAGAAATCGACGACCGCGGTCACATCGAGATCTCTGGTAAGGATGCTGAGAAGATGAACGCTGCACTCGAAATGATCCGTGCGATCGCATTCGAACCAGAAGTAGGTGCTACTTACGAAGGTATCGTTCGCGGTGTTCAAACCTATGGAGCTTTCATTGAGATCGCACCTAAAACACAAGGTTTGTTGCACATCTCTGAGATCGATTGGACGCGCATCAAAAACGTTGAGGACGTACTAAAAGAAGGCGATAAGGTTCGCGTTAAACTTCTAGAGGTTGACAAAGCGGGTAAGATGAAGCTCTCGAGAAAAGTGCTTTTGCCAAAACCTGAAAAGGACGGCGAATAGAACCCTAGTCGAAAAAGAATGTTAGGTTTTAAGAAGGGTGCTTTGTCCATGTGGACGAGGCTCCCTTTCTTCACCTTTGAATTAAAGAATCTCTGCCCATGAGACAGTTAAAAATTACCAAGCAGGTAACGAATCGCGAAACTGCATCGCTCGATAAGTATCTACAGGAAATCGGTAAGGTGGAACTCATCACTGCCGAGGAAGAAGTAGAATTGGCTCAGCGTATCAAAGCAGGTGACCAAATCGCATTAGAGAAGCTTACTAAAGCGAACCTCCGCTTCGTTGTATCTGTTGCAAAGCAATACCAGAACCAAGGACTCACCCTTCCTGATTTGATCAATGAAGGAAACCTAGGTCTGATCAAGGCAGCACAACGTTTCGATGAAACTCGTGGATTTAAGTTCATCTCTTACGCAGTATGGTGGATTCGTCAAAGTATTCTTCAAGCACTCGCTGAGCAGAGCCGTATCGTACGCTTACCGTTGAACAAGATCGGATCGATCAATAAAATCAACAAAGCATACGCTTACCTCGAGCAAGAAAACGAGCGCCCTCCTAGTGCAGCTGAAATTTCCAAGCACCTTGAAATGAGCGAAAGCGACGTCAAGGAAAGCATGCGAAACTCTGGACGTCACGTAAGTATGGATGCGCCTTTAGTAGAGGGAGAAGACAGTAATCTTTACGATGTATTGAACTCTTCGGACAGTCCTCACCCCGATGAGGATTTGATGATGGATTCTTTGCGTACAGAGATCGAAAGATCGCTTGCTACACTTACTCCGCGTGAAGGTGATGTCATCCGCTTGTACTTCGGTCTGGGCGGTCAACATCCTATGACGCTTGAAGAGATCGGCGAAAAATTCGACCTAACCAGAGAACGCGTTCGTCAGATCAAAGAGAAAGCGATTCGTCGCATGAAGCACACTTCCCGCAGTAAAATCTTGAAGACCTACCTCGGTTAATAACCACAGTAGAAATTTTATTCTAAGCACCTCGCCATACCGGTTGAGGTGCTTTATTTTTGTACCCAATCTAAAACAGTAGTCATGGCATCACCTATCATCTCTCCTTCTCTGCTCGCGGCCGATTTCGGCAACTTACAACGCGACTGCCAAATGGTCAATAAAAGTGAAGCCGACTGGTTCCACATCGATGTGATGGACGGTGTTTTCGTACCGAACATAAGCTATGGTATGCCTGTAGTGAAGACGATGGCCGACAACTGTGAAAAGATCATGGACGTGCACTTAATGATCGTACAGCCTGAGCGCTACATCCAAACCTTTAAAGATTGTGGAGCTGATATCTTAACGGTGCATTATGAAGCTTGTACACACCTGCACCGCACCATTCAAGAAATCCACAACGCTGGAATGAAGGCGGGTGTTGCACTCAACCCCCATACGCCAGTTAGTGTACTTGAAGACATCGTTATCGACCTTGACGAAGTACTCTTGATGAGTGTGAATCCTGGTTTTGGAGGTCAGAAGTTCATTGAGAATACGATCAAGAAAACCGCGCAAGCACGCGAACTTATCGATCGCACAGGTTCTAAAGCCTTGATTGAGATTGACGGAGGCGTCAACCTCGAGACTGGTGCTCGCCTGCTACAAGCAGGTGCTGATGCACTCGTTGCAGGCTCCTTTGTCTTTAAAAGTGACGATCCGATAGCGACAATCTCTGCCCTTAAAGCACTTTAACGACGAAATTCTTCAGTGAGAGTATGTACGTGTTCGAGGATCTCTTGCTCCGTACCTTCCACCTGTAAGCCACGGCGTTTCATCATGCGATCCGCCGTATCTAAAGCTTTGTCCAAGCGGTAGTTGGTCGTCCCTTGTGGCCCTCCCCAAGTAAAACTTGCGATAAAGTTTCTCGGGAATCCTGCGCCGTAAATGTTCGCACTCACCCCAACTACCGTACCTGTATTAAACATGGTATTGATACCGCTTTTGCTATGATCGCCCATGATTAAGCCACAAAACTGCTGACCGGTTTGCGCAAAACGCTTGTCTACATACGACCAAGCATTGACCGCATCGTAGTTGTTTTTCAAATTCGAGTTGTTCGTATCTGCACCGAGATTACACCACTCCCCTAAGGCACTATTCCCTAAGAAACCGTCGTGACCTTTGTTCGTATAACCTTGTAAAACAGAGTTATTAACCTCTCCACCGACTTTACAATGTGGACCTAGTGTAGTTGCTCCATAGATCTTGGTGCCCAATTTTAATGCGGAATGCTCACCCAATGCTAACCCTCCGCGCACGACACAGCCTTCCATAATCTCCGCATCTGCTGCTAGATAAATAGGTCCCGAAGTTGTATTAAGAATACTCGCTGTTGCGCGTGCACCTTGCTCCAAGAATATACGATCACCAATCACTGTACAGGTCGAATCTACAGGTGCGCTCGTTCTTCCAGTAGTTAAAAAGGCAAAATCTGCCTCCATTGCTGCTGAATTCTTGGACCATAGATCCCATGGACGTTCAACCAGTAGTAATGGTCCGCTAAAAGCAACCTTTTTCTTTGGCACTTTTGTAAAATCTTCTCCTGAAACTGCTACGAGCTGCTCCTTATAGAACAATCCCTCACCCGCATTCAAATCTTGCAATGCTGCTATAAACTCTTCCGTCGGACAGACGCCGCCAAGCACACTGACTTCAGGCGATTCGATAGGAGGAAACTTTGACTCCAAATACGCCTGTGTTGAGTATCCCGTTAGATGACCTCGTTTGCTGTACTTCTCCTCGATCGTTAATATACCACAACGCAGACCTGCTACGGGACGTGTAAAAGTCAAAGGCAACAAATGGTCACGTGAAGGACCATCAACTAATGAGATACGCATACTACTTGGTTTGAGATTGGATTGTTCAATGCCTCGAATTTAGGGCAAAAAAAAAAGACCTGCTCTAAAGAGCAGGCCTTGTATTTGAAAACCGTAAACCGGTTTATTATTTCTTTCCGTAACGTGTGCGGAATTTGTCGACACGACCAGCGGTATCTACAAGCTTCACCTTACCAGTGTAGAACGGGTGAGAGTATGAAGAGATTTCCATTTTGATAAGTGGGTATTCAACACCTTCAACTTCGATAGTGTCTTTTGCGTCAGCACATGATTTTGTGATGAACTGATCACCTGTTCCCATGTCTTTAAAGACACAAAGACGGTAATTTTCTGGGTGGATTCCGTTTTTCATTTTCTTTCTTCTATTAATAGCTTGAGTTTTGGCCCAAGCCCCTTTTTCTTTATTAGTCGGCAAATATACAGTAAATGTTTCTAGTTAAGTTCATTGCCCGAGAAAAAATAGTGGTGTAGCTTCGCTTCGATGAGAAAAGAACTTCTACTATTTACGTTGCTACTCCTAGTGCTGGCAGGCGGATGTCGCCGCACCACTTCTTTTGTGGGAACCGATGTGAATTTAGGCTTTTCTCAAGACACGGTGTATTTAGACACGGTGTTTTCTGGTGTGGGTAGTTCTACACGTACATTGAAGATCTACAATACCTCTTCTGAGGACATGAC
>CATITW010000362.1 GCA_949547975.1 Cryomorphaceae bacterium
GAGCAGAGCGATGGCGATGAAGAAATGTTTCATAGTGCGGGTGAGGTTTAGTTGTCTAAGGCGCCTTCGTTGACCCATTTGCGCAATTTTGCTTGGTCACATTCTGAAAGCTGACCCGATGGTGGCATCAGGAGGGGGTCGCCGGAAGGGCGCTGGACGCGGTTCATTAATCCGCCGCCGAGCGCGGAGGTGCTGGCGTTGGTGTGTCCCTCGAGCGACAATCCCGCGGTGGGGCTGATGTCGTTGTGGCATGAAGTACAATTGGTCGAGAGGATCAGTGCTACATCTTGACTGTAGGACACTGCAGCGGTTTCACAGGGATCACCCGTTCCGTAGCGGTCTTCTTCATTTTCGAAGGTGCAACTCCCTAAGGCTAGGGCGAATGCCATCGTAGTCAATGCGTATTTCATACTAGCAATATAGTTATATATACCAAAGTTCCCCCTCAACTTCTTTAAAAGTCGGTTTTAATGCTTCAACGTAGTCTGCGAGCTGTTTATCGTACGCGTCCTTATGGGTCCCTGTTTTATAATCCACGACGAAGGCATGTTGTTCAGAACCAATTATTAAATCCGGGCGTTGTGTGCCTTCCGGTCCCACAATACTCCGCTCTACGTAAATCACCCGATCACCATCCTCAAGCTGCTTCCAAGCCGGTTTTTGGTCCAGGTCTGCGAGCACCTGAGCTGCTCGGTCTTGCATGGCGACAGAGAATTCGCCAGAGCGGTACAGACGTTGCAGCGCCGTGGTTTGTACTTCACGCGGCAACTGCAGAATACGGTGCAGGGAAGTTCCCCACTTGCGAGCATCAGCGCCTCCTTTTTCCCAACCCTTAGGCGCTGTAATCTTCATGCGCAAATGTGCTGGGCTGAAGTGCCCGATGCCGCCTTGGGTTGGTGTTTCACGTTGGGACTTTTCCTTCTGCTCCGCCGCCACAGGTGTTCCGATGCGCTTGCTTCCTGCGCCTTCGCCCCATTCGAGGTGTTCGGCAATGGCTTTTCCGAATTTTCCTGCCTTGTCCGCGCAAAAGAACAAATGCAAACCCGCTACGGGTCGAGTCATCGCCACGTAAATCATATTCATCCAGTCGAAGTGGTTCTCGTTGTCGATCTGTACGGCGAGCTCCTCTGGAAATAGTGCAGCCGTATCCTTCGTTTTTTTGATGGGCAGGCGTTCGAGCTCGTCGTGATGCGGGAACGGGATCCAATGCTCGGTGTCACTTTCTTTGAAATTCACTTCGAAAGGCATGATCACATGCTCAAACTCCAGGCCTTTGCTTTTGTGGATGGTCATCACACGAACGGCGGGCAAATCTTCTGGTACTGGTACGTTGCACTTTGGGCTTTCTTCTTTCCACCACAGCGGAAGTGTAGCAAAGGTGCCGTCGTTGGATTGGAATTGGAACAACAGGTCGAGGGAAGCGTCCACCATCGCGTTTGGCCGTGTGAGAAGTCCGAACGCATCGAAAACACGTACGCCGAAGGTGAATAGATTTTCTGCGGCGCCAAGCAGTCCGGCTGCGAGCGGGAAATGTTGGATGAGTGCGGAGATGCCGCGGTCCACTACCTCTTTTTGAAAGGTAAAATGGTCCACCTCGGAAGGTAGGGTGCTGAGTTTTGTTAGCGCATAGGCCAGCTCGAAACGCGCCGGTTTGTCCTCGGCTTGGACGAAGAGTTTTGCGGCGGCCAAGATGAGCGCACTTTCGTGGGCATTCGACAGCACTAGACTGTCTGCACTGAGTACGGGAATGTGCTGTGAGGTCAAGTAATTTGCTAGGCGCTTTCCTTGGGAATTTCCGCGTACTAGAAGAGCGATGTCGTTGTAGTCGTGGCCTGCTTCAAGCAATTCTTGGATGCGTTCTAAAGTGGCCTCACAAATGAGGGTCTCGAATTCCTCTGCGCTGCGGGCTTTTCCGCGTTCGTGGGAGAAGAAATCGATCCGTACTTCTCCCAAATCTTCGGAGACACGTGGATGTTGAGAGACGCCTTGTGGACTGTAGGCTTTCGCGTGGTCTGGCAGGGTCAGTGCTTCGGCGAGTTTCGGGAAAAACGCGTTGTTAAACTTCACGATGGCGCCGTGCGTTCGGAAGTTGTTTTCGAGTTGTATGGTTTGTCTGCCGTAGAGCTCATGACCGTGGGGCAGGCCTTCAAATTTGTTGGCAGGGTGGTGGTTTTGGACGAGCGACATGAATTGTTCCGCACGTCCACCGCGCCAGCGGTATATACTTTGCTTGGCATCGCCGACGATCAGTGCGCTGTTTTCATTCTCGTCTTTCGTGAGCGAGTGTTCGATCAGCGGGTGGATGTTCTCAAACTGCATGGTTGAGGTGTCCTGGAATTCATCGATGTAGAAGTGCCAAAACTTTTCACCGAGTCGGGCGTAAATAAAGGCGGTCGGTTCGCGCTGCAGTTCCTCCGAGATGAGCTTGTTGAAGGCGCTCAGCGGCATGGTGTTTTGGTTCTGCTGGATCTCGTCAAATTTGTCGAGAAGTGCCCTAGTGGCGGCGAGCTGTTGCAGTTTTGCGGTGGCTTGTTTGAGCAGTAGCAAGCGCGATTGTTGCGCATCTTGGAAGGCAAAGGCCTCATCGCGCAAGGCTTCCCATTCTTGGATGCCGTCCCTTTTAGCACGGGATTTCCAAACGTTGGGTCCTGCTGCGAGGTTGTGCCTGCGCAGGTTGTGCCATTGTTTGTGTAGGTTACTTTTTACCGTCTTAAAGTTGGTCATGTCCTCGGTGCCGTGGTATCCGAAGGCTTTGAAGTGCGCGCGAACCTTGTTTGAAATGACCCGTCCCTCTGTGATGATTTGGTCCAATTCCGTATTCAATTCCCGCTCAATCTCCATCATCCGTGCGGGGCTGGGTAGCTTCTTCAGGTGCTCATACGCGCCTTCGTTAAAGCTATTCATTCCTTCCTTTTTCAGGCTGCTGTCTGGGTTGTAGCTCTTGTCGCGGTTCATGCGCTCCTGGACGAGAGCCACGAGCGTGTTCCGTAGTTCGGGGTGATCGCCGAGCGTGCTGTATAAAAGATCGAGGGCTTCGGCCACCATGCCGTCGAGATCGAGGCGTACCTCAAAGTTGTCGTCGAGGTCCAAATCTTTGGTGAAGGTGCGGACCAAGCGGTGGGTGAAGTTATCGATCGTACCCACGTTTAGGGAACTGTA
>CATITW010000363.1 GCA_949547975.1 Cryomorphaceae bacterium
CGGAGTTCGATGTGATCGATGTTGAATTGGTCACAGTCCATGGACGTATAAATAGTCTTTACTAAACCGCGGCAGCCTTGAAACAGCAAGAAACTCAGAAGAATGATCGCGCCGAGAATATAGAAGAGTTTACGCATGATGCACGTGTTTAGATGATGAGCCGTTAGTTGTAGAGGAGGGCATAGGCATTTAAGGTGCTTGCAATACTCAACCAAGCGATGTAGGGCAACACTAATAAAGAGATATGGCCCGATTCCTTTTTGCCCAATAGCCCGATGTATATAACCAAGGCAAGCAGCAGTAATATTTCAACGAGTGCAATGGCGAGCCAGTTCAGATCGAAAAAGAGCGGATTCCAACTGATGTTTAACACCAGATGAACAGCGTACAAGAGTGTAACGCGCTTTGGTCGCGTAGAGGTGCCTTGCCATGCGGACATGAAAAATGCAAAAGCGATCATGATGGTCGTCCACGCTGCACCGAAGACCCAACCTGGAGGTGTCCAAGGCGCTTTGTTTAAAGAGGCATACCACGGTCCGGTAGGACCTTCACCCATGAGGTAACTGCCCAGTGCCAGAGCACTGAAATTCAGTAGAAGAAATACAAGTGTTCGCTTCATGAGTTAGACGATATATTCTGCGTCGAAGGCATCACGGCCACCGTTGGAAATGGCGAGGTAAAAATTGGCGTTTGAAACGGCTACGTACGGCATTAAAAAGAAAAAGCCGATCCCTAAGGTGAGGATGCAAAGGAGTCCGAGTAGGAAAAACCTGAATTGCATGAAAAAGTACCTCGTTTTGTGACCTTTCATCAGGTTCCAGCTCTCTTGCAATGCTTGAAGACCATCGCGTTTAGGATCCTCGGCGAGGATGTAGAATACTTGACTCAATCCAAGGCCTATAATAATGCCTGGAAGGATGAAGAACAGCGTACCTATAACTACGGATGCTGCCAATAGCAGGTATGCCACCATGGGAGGAATAAATGATCGAAAACCTTCGAAAAGCGATTCCATACGTAACTCCTGACCTCGAGCTACGTTTAAGGACCAAGCGGCTAGCCCAACCGACAAGTGTCCCACAACGAGTATACCCAATACCACGGAGCCGGCAAGCGCCGTTACCATACCATAGACCACGAGGGTGACTATTGCGATGAACCATTTGTCAGAAAGCTGTTCTCGAGATGCGGCGAGAATGGAAGAGATATTCATAATACTAGGGGAATTAGAGTGTTCTAAGATAACGGATTATCGCTTTCCTTCCCATTCGAGGTAAAACTGTTCGAGGTAATCTTCCATGAATTGGTGGCGTTGTTCTGCCATTTCACGTCCTTTTTTGGTCGTCATCAAATCTTTCAATAACAGGAGCTTTTCGTAGAAGTGATTGATCGTAGGTGCTGTAGAATGCTTGTAGGCTTCTTTCGTAGCATAGTCTACAGGAGGGACCTCAGGATCATAGATGACTCTGTTTTTGAACCCGCCGTAGTTAAAGGTTCGAGCGATGCCTATGGCACCTAAAGCGTCCAGTCGGTCGGCATCTTGAACTATGTCTAACTCTATGGAAGCATGTGTTTTATCATTCATTCCGCCCTTGTATCCGACGTTTTCGATGATGGCCACCACATGGTCTATTTGCTCGGAAGAGAGTTCTTGTGACTCCAAAAATTCGCGGGCTTTTCGAGGTCCAATTTCCTCATCCCCATCGTGAAATTTCGAATCGGCAATGTCATGAAGCAACGCTGATAGCTCGACTACCACAGCATCACAAGTGGTCTCCGCAGCGATCGTTTTAGCGGTACTTACAACACGGCTAATGTGAAACCAATCGTGCCCTCCTTCAGCGTTAGCCAACTCTTCTTGCACGAAGACGCGAGCGTTTTTTAATACATCCATGCCTCAAAATTAGGCAATCGAGAACATATAATTCCGCTACATTTGCTTCAACGAACTGAAGTAATACCCCCTATTGGTATGGACCTAAAATCCACGCAACGATTTTTAGAAAGTCTCTGGATGGACATCTTCGGCGTCACGCTGATTTTGACCGTTTCTTTTGCGCTAGGTTTTCATGAAACGAAAGTGAATGGTCTCCCGATCGGCTGGTTCTCCACGATCGGAGCTGCGGGTTCTATGATGGTTACTCGGTTGGTGACTAAGCGCAACAACCTGGGAAATTTCATCGGCTTGTTTACGGCGGTAAACTCTGCTGTGGTGGATTATTACCTCGGGAACGAAGCTGCTTTTCTAACGTATCCCATCTCGTTCCTCGGCGCAGGGGTAAGCTACCTCTATTGGAAACGTAGACCGAAGCGTATACCTCGCAAAATAGACTACATCTACGCGGTTAACATCGCCATAGCCTTTGCTCTTGGCTTTGTATTGAATTACATCGGTTTTACGGATTTCTTGAGTGAACCTATAGGGGAGAAGCGTTCCAAGTTTTTAATCACTGCAGTAATAACTGGAATCACTTATTCGGGCATTTTAAACACCCCTAGAATGTATGCAGATACCTGGGCAAGCTGGCAGGTGTACAATGGTCTTAAGCTCTATCAAAATATCCTCTTTGGAAACGTGGCCTTCGTGGCAAAGTACATCTTCTATTTCTTCAACGCAGGCTTGGCCTGGTTAGTCTGGCATTTTATACGTCGTTCGGCGGACGAGTCGCTTGAAGGTCCTCGTACTTGACACATTTCTACGATACACGTCTTCTACACGCAAGGTCATATCGTCGAGCTGAAGTTGATCAAAGGCTTTTTCATACGCATGTTCTCCTAGCTCTTGAACCAATTTTGCATCGCCGCTTAACTGCACCATCTCCGCCGCTAGTGTCTTAGGATCAGACACTGGAACCAGCAGACCCGTTACGCCGTGCTCGATCACCTCTGCATTTGCTTCGATATTGCTCGCAACGATCGCCTTGGCCATGGCCATCGCTTCGATCACGCCAATAGGAAGTCCTTCCCACAATGAAGGCAACACATAAGCATCTGTAGCACTTAA
>CATITW010000364.1 GCA_949547975.1 Cryomorphaceae bacterium
GAGCAGAGCGATGGCGATGAAGAAATGTTTCATAGTGCGGGTGAGGTTTAGTTGTCTAAGGCGCCTTCGTTGACCCATTTGCGCAATTTTGCTTGGTCACATTCTGAAAGCTGACCCGAAGGTGGCATCAGGAGGGGGTCGCCGGAAGGGCGCTGGACGCGGTTCATTAATCCACCGCCGAGCGCGGAGGTGCTGGCGTTGGTGTATCCCTCGAGCGACAATCCCGCGGTGGGGCTGCTGTCGTTGTGGCACGAAGTACAATTGGTCGAGAGGATAAGTGCTACATCTTGACTGTAGGACACGGCAGCGGTTTCACAGGGATCACCCGTTCCGTAGCGGTCTTCCTCATTTTCATAGGTGCAACTCCCTAAGGCTAGGGCGAATGCGATCGTAGTCCATGCGTATTTCATACTAGCAATATAGTTATATATACCAGAGTTCCCCTTCAACTTCTTTAAAAGTATGTTTTAATGCTTCAACGTAGTCGGCGAGCTGTTTATCGTACGCGTCCTTGTGGGTCCCTGTTTTATAATCCACCACGAAGGCATGTTGTTCAGAACCAATTATTAAATCCGGGCGTTGTGTGCCTTCCGGTCCCACAATACTGCGCTCTACGTAAATCACCCGATCACCATCCTCGAGCTGTTTCCAGACTGGTTTTTGGTCCAAGTCTGCGAGCACCTGAGCTGCTCGGTCTTGCATGGCGACAGAGAATTCCCCAGAACGGTAAAGACGTTGCAGCGCTGTGGCTTGCACTTCACGCGGCAACTGCAGAATACGGTGCAGAGAGGTTCCCCACTTTCGAGCATCGGCCCCTCCTTTTTCCCAACCCTTTGGCGCTGTAATCTTCATGCGCAAATGTGCTGGGCTGAAGTGCCCGATGCCACCTTGGGTCGGTGTTTCACGTTTGGATTTTTCCTTCTGCTCCGCCACCACAGGCGTTCCGATGCGCTTGCTCCCGGCGCCTTCGCCCCACTCGAGATGTTCGGCAATGGCTTTTCCGAATTTCCCGGCCTTGTCCGCGCAAAAGAACAAATGCAGACCCGCGACGGGTCGAGTCATCGCCACGTAAATCATATTCATCCAGTCGAAGTGGTTCTCGTTGTCGATCTGTACGGCGAGCTCCTCTGGAAATAGTGCAGCCGTTTCCTTCGTTTTTTTGATGGGCAGGCGCTCGAGCTCGTCGTGATGCGGGAACGGAATCCAATGCTCGGTGTCACTTTCTTTAAAGTTTACTTCGAAAGGCATGATCACATGCTCAAACTCCAAGCCCTTGCTTTTGTGGATGGTCATCACACGAACGGCCGGCAAATCTTCGGGTACAGGTACGTTGCACTTTGGACTCTCCTCTTTCCACCACAGCGGAAGTGTGGCAAAGGTGCCGTCGTTGGATTGGAATTGGAACAACAGATCTAGCGAAGCGTCCACCATCGCATTTGGCCGTGTGAGAAGTCCGAACGCGTCGAAAACACGCACGCCGAAAGTGAATAGATTTTCTGCGGCGCCAAGCAGTCCAGCTGCGAGCGGGAAATGCTGGATGAGTGCAGAGATGCCGCGGTCCACCACCTCTTTTTGAAAGGCAAAATGGTCTACCTCGGAAGGTAGGGTGCTGAGTTTTGTCAGGGCATAGGCCAGCTCGAAACGCGCCGGTTTGTCTTCGGCTTGGACGAAGAGTTTTGCGGCGGCTAGGATGAGCGCACTTTCGTGGGCATTCGAGAGCACGAGGCTGTCTGCGCTGAGTACTGGAATGTGCTGGGCGGTCAGGTAATTTGCCAGGCGCTTTCCTTGGGAATTTCCGCGTACTAGAAGGGCAATGTCGTTGTAGTCGTGGCCTGCTTTAAGCAATTCTTGGATGCGCGCTATGGTGGCCTCGCAAATGAGGACCTCGAATTCCTCTGCGCTGCGGGCTTTTCCGCGTTCGTGGGAGAAGAAATCGATCCGTACTTCTCCCAAATCTTCGGAGACGCGTGGATGTTGAGAGACGCCTTGTGGACTGTAGGCTTTGGCGTGGTCCGGTAGGGTTAGTGCTTCGGCGAGTTTCGGGAAAAATGCGTTGTTAAACTTCACGATGGCGCCGTGTGTTCGGAAGTTGTTTTCGAGCTGTATGGTTTGTCTGCCGTAGAGCTCATGACCGTGGGGCAGGCCTTCAAATTTGTTGGCAGGGTGGTGGTTTTGTACGAGCGACATGAATTGTTCCGCACGTCCACCGCGCCAGCGGTAAATACTTTGCTTGGCATCGCCGACGATCAGTGCGCTGTTTTCATTCTCGTCTTTGGTGAGCGAGTGTTCGATCAGCGGGTGGATGTTCTCAAACTGCATGGTTGAGGTGTCCTGGAATTCGTCGATGTAGAAGTGCCAAAACTTTTCACCGAGTCGGGCGTAAATAAAGGCGGTAGGTTCGCGCTGTAGTTCCTCCGAGATGAGTTTGTTGAAGGCGCTCAGCGGCATGGTGTTTTGGTTCTGCTGGATCTCGTCAAATTTGTCGAGAAGTGCCCTGGTGGCGGCGAGCTGCTGCAGTTTTGCGGTGGCCTGTTTTAGCAGTAGTAAGCGCGATTGTTGCGCGTCTTGGAAGGCAAAGGCCTCATCGCGCAGGGCTTCCCATTCTTGGATGCCGTCCTGTTTAGCGCGGGATTTCCAAACGTTGGCCCCTGCTGCGAGGTGGTGTCTGCGCAGGTTGTGCCATTGTTTGTGGAGGTTATTTTTTACCGTTGAAAAGTTCGTCATGTCCTCGGTGCCGTGGTATTCGAAGGTTTTGAAGTGTGCGCGAACCTTGTTTGAAATGGCCCGTCCCTCTGTGATGATTTGGTCCAATTCTGTATTCAATTCCCGCTCAATCTCCATCATCCGTGCGGGACTGGGCAGCTTCTTCAGGTGCTCATACGCGCCTTCGTTAAAGCTGTTCATTCCTTCCTTTTTCAGGCTGCTGTCTGGGTTGTAGCTCTTGTCGCGGTTCATGCGCTCCTGGACGAGAGCTACGAGCGTATTCCGCAGTTCGGGGTGATCGCCGAGCGTACTGTACAACAAGTCCAGGGCTTCGGCGACCATGCCGTCGAGATCGAGGCGTACCTCAAAGTTGTCGTCGAGGTCCAAATCTTTGGTGAAGGTGCGGACCAAGCGGTGGGTGAAGTTATCGATCGTACCCACGTTTAGGGAACTGTA
>CATITW010000365.1 GCA_949547975.1 Cryomorphaceae bacterium
CGAGAGGTCAGGGTCAATTTTTTCGCCTGCTCCGTCAGGGCCCCGACAATCTTCGGGTGACAGTGTCCTTGGTTGACTGCACTGTACGCACTTAAGAAATCGTAGTACTTCTTCCCTTCTATGTCCCATACATGGACGCCCTCTCCGCGGTCAAGAACCACTGGAAGTGGGTGATAGTTGTGCGCACCGTAGTGCTCTTCGAGTTCCATTAATGAGGCAGAAGTATGTGCCATGAGCTTTTGTGATTTTGGGTTCCACGCAAATATAAGTCGTAGAGGCGGGTCTATTAGTAGAATTGGCTTAACTTCATCTCACTAATAATCACAAGCGTATGAAAAAACTTATACTCTCTCTATTGGTAGTGGCTTTTGCAGGTACTTCTGCTAGTGCACAGTACTACCATTTGGCGGCTGCCTCGGGCAACCCGAACAATATTAACCAAGAAGATTCGGAATACCCAGTGGGTAGCGGTCTACCAACGGACTGGACGTCTATCCTGGCGGCACAACAAACTGCAGGTAGCTATTCTTCTTCTCAGAACATTCCATTTACATTCCTATTCAACGGCGATACAGTAACTACATACCGTGCATCGAATACAGGTATTGTGACGTTCTCTCAGCTTTCTTCTCCAGCCAACAACAGTGCAGGAACAGCGGTAAGCTTGAGCAGCTCAACCGTACCAGACTCATCAGTATGTATTCTAGGTATTAACGGTTCTGGATCTAACGATCAGGTGGCGCGTAAGACTTTCGGTACTTCGCCAAACCGTCAAGAGTGGATCCTTTTCGCTTCGTACAGTGCTACGGGTACTACCGGTTCACACTGGACGTACTGGTCAGTAGTACTGGAAGAGACAACAAACAACATTTATATCGTTGACCAGCGTACTGCTGGTTGGACAGGAACTGTGAACGTAGGTGTTCGCGTAGATTCAGTGACGACTGATGAGATTTCAGCATTGTCTTCTGGTTCTACAAATGCACCAGACCGCACGGACAATACGCACCAAACCTTCATCCAAGGTACACAGCCAGATTACGAGATGGCAGGTGTTGCTGTAAACATGAACCCGTTTGTGGCGCTTACTTCTGCTCCGTTTACAGTCAGCGCTGATTTCGTTAATAATGGTGCTGCTTCAATCACAGGTGCAGATATCAACTACAGCGTTAACGGGGGTACAGCAACTACGTCTACATTGACCGGTTTAAGCATCGCTTCCGGAGCAACATCCACAGTGACTTCATCAACGAACTGGACGCCTTCGGCTACCGGCACCTATGATGTCAAAGTATGGTTGAGCAACCTCAACGGTTCAAATTCGGATGCCAACACGAGCAACGATACAGCGATGATTAGTGTACAGGTGGTGGCAGCGCTTACCACACGCTACCCGCTGTTTGAAACCTTTACTTCATCGACATGTCCTCCATGTACGCCAGCCAACGTTCAGATGGAAAGTGTATTCGATGTAAACCCGGGCGAGTACAGCTCTGTTAAATACCAGATGAGCTGGCCAGGTACAGGTGATCCATACTACACTACTGAAGGTGGCGCACGTCGTACATTCTATGCCATCAACTCTGTACCGCGCGTTGAGATAGACGGCGGTTGGGACAGCAATGGTAATAACGTGACTCAGGCTGTATTTGATCAGTTCCAAAACGTACCTGCATTCGTCGAAATGGATGCAACGTTTAGCCGTTTCTCTAAAACAGTGGAAACGACTATTGAAATCACCCCGCTTGCCGATGTTACTTCTAACAACCTCGCGCTATTTGCTGTGATTTACTCACACCGCGATACGGCAAACGTGAAAACGAATGGTGAGACCGAATTCATCAATGTTGTGAAGAAAATGATGCCTTCTTCTTCAGGACAGAGCATCTCTTCATTGACTTCAGGAACAACAGTTACGCAAACGTTGAGCTACACGTTCAATGGCAATTATGTGTTGCCGGCCAATGCGCAGTCGCCAGCGAACTTGAACGTAGAACATACCGTTGAAGACTTTGAAAACCTCGGTGTCATTGCTTGGATTCAAGACATGAGCACGAAGGAAGTATTCCAAAGTGTTGACGCGACATATACTATTGGTCAATTCGAAAATGAATTGGCATCAGCGTTGAGTATTTACCCGAATCCAGCTACGGATTTCATTACTGTAGAAGGAAACTTTGAGGGTAAAGCAACTGTGAAGCTCATCAGCCTCTTGGGTCAAGAGATTCAAGGTTTTGAAGGCGAGCTAAGCGCTGGAAACTCATTGCGCATCCCAACAGAAGGTCTTGCAAAAGGAACCTACCTTGTTGTGGTAAGCAAAGAAGGAACGACACATGCAGAACCTGTAGTGGTTCGCTAATCGTCGATAGACTAAAATTAGGATTTTAAGGGCGGCCTCGGGGCCGCCCTTTTTCGTTTCCCAAACTCGTAGAATTCGATGTACTTTTGCGCCCATGGGCAGAAGAAATAGACGCATACCAAACATCGAGCAAATGCAGCTCACGGATATTGGCAACAAAGGCAAGGCCGTGGGCCGCTACAACGAACGCGTTGTGTTCGTAACGGGCGGTGTTCCTGGCGATGTAGTAGACGTACAAGTCACTAAAAAGCGCCGCAATTACCTCGAAGGTAAAGTCATTAATGTACA
>CATITW010000366.1 GCA_949547975.1 Cryomorphaceae bacterium
GGGTGCAAATATAAACAGAGATTGGGATTTTAAAAGCGATAATGCACAGAAAAACAAAAGATGTTGGTAGCCCGCTGATTTCAAGTGAAATGGGGGCTGCAAAAGAAATTTCCAATCGTTACAAACCCTTTAAGCGCTACAGGGTTATATAGCTAAAATCACAAACACTATGGAAACGCTAGTCTACATTCTAGCTGTCGGCTTGATCGCTACAGCATTCATTACCTTCAGAGTGATCGATGCTCTCGCTAAGGAAGTCGTTGCACTGAAAGAAAAAGTAAACCGCTAAAAAAACCGGCCTGGGCCGGTTTTTTTTATTTGGTCATTAACAGTTTGTAGTCCCAATAGAAGTTCACTCCTGTATTTGGGTCATAATCGTCGTATTGGTAGTGCAGATACATCGAATCCGCTGCCTCGTTGATGTGCCAGTCGATGCAAGGCGACCAATTCATATAGAAATGGTCCGTAGTCCACGAGTAGCCCCAATGTTGGTTGCTGTGGTGGCGTAATGAATCTACAGGCATGTAAAAACTGCCGTCTTTACTGAGCTGGGCTACGCTAGAGTACAATTCCTCTGCCGCAGGTACAGTACCCACTTCCGGATGACTGCGCTCTATTTCAACATTCCAATCTGAAGCATAGAAACGGGCTGTATTCGTTTCTGTCGAAGTACCTGTTTCACACGAGGTGAAGGCGATGCTAGCGAGTGCTAAAAGTGCAATAATTTGTTTTCTCATCGAATGAATGCTCTGCCGAGTTTATAGAAGATGTTAAAAGCAAATACTGCGCCGAATTTACCACGAAACTGTGAAACTTGGCCCTGCAACTCCAAAAGTTTGCCCTACGCCCCAATTCGTCTTGAATCTACTCGCCGTTGCCTGCTTGGTCGTCAGCACTGATCTCCTGCGGTTGTGGTAATTCTGATAAACCACCTTTCCTATGAATTCTCCAATCACTGCACCTGCAACCAATTCACTCACCCAGTGGTTATGGCCTCGAATGTCGTACAATAATGCCGTTCCCGCTAGCGCATAAGGAACCCAGCTGTTATCAAAAACTTTGCTGTTGACACTCGCGAAGGCAAAGAACATGGTGGCATGGTAGCTCGGGAAACCCGTTCCATAGGCGTCAGAGTGCAGATAGGGCACGTGGAAATTGAAAAAATCTAATGGACTATGGACAAAAGGATACTGGCTATCGCCATCCATCTGCGTGTAATCCCCTAACGGACGTGCTGGCCTATGGCGTGCGACCAACGTTTTTAATACGATATGGCTCACGACGTAGCTCTCCACCACTGCTTTAACGGTTAGGGCACCCGCTTCTTGCATTTTCTCATTACCGATCAGCACACCCGCGGCGTACATCGCTGTAACGCCAGTGTACATGTAGCCGTCTACCCCACCGCCCCATCTGCCGAGCACAGGAACATTTGGATACAGACTTGGAAACGAGATCGCGTCGCGAACATACAC
Source organism: Cryomorphaceae bacterium (assembly GCA_949547975.1). Next base: position 1,476 of record CATITW010000366.1, read on the forward strand.
GTCAAGCGGCTCGATGTGGTCTTGAAAAAATTTCGTCGTTTGGTAATCCGTAGCGATGAGCGAGAACAGCTTTACGCCATTTAGAATGAGCTTATCATTCTTTAGCGGTCTATTCACGATCGCTTTAAAGTCATCGTCGATGGTTAAAATGGTGTTTTTTACAATGCCGAATCGGCCCAATTTCCCATCTTCATAACGCCCTTCAAATGCAATCTGGGCGGTTCCGTGCTGTGCAAAAAAAAGCGCTGAAACCAATATGGCACAGCGCTTTACAAAATTCTTAGTCATTTTGAGTAGCTTGTTGTTTGGTTACTCAAATATAAGCCATTTACTCCCAAGTAAACAGTGGGCGGTCTTGCATCATTTTAACAACCTCGTCCCCTACTTCTTTGATGTGGGTATCTGAGTCGATATTCATCACTACACGGTCGATCAAATCTGCGATGCGGTCCATATCTGTTTCTTTCAAACCACGTGTTGTGATTGCTGGAGCACCAAGGCGAATCCCTGAAGTGGTGAATGGACTCTTATCGTCAAACGGTACCATGTTCTTGTTCGCTGTGATGTGCGCACGAACTAGGGCTTGCTCTGTAGCTTTCCCTGTGACCCCTTTGTTGCGAAGATCGATCAGCATCAAATGATTATCAGTACCTCCTGAGATGATGTTGTATCCTCTATCTACAAACGACTGCGCCATGGCAGCAGCGTTCTTTTTAACCTGCAACTGGTAGTGGAAGAACTCATCCGTGAGTGCCTCACCGTACGCTACTGCTTTTGCTGCAATCACGTGTTCTAGAGGACCACCTTGGATTCCTGGGAAGATTGCCATGTCCAATACATTCGACATCATCTTAATCTCGCCCTTCATGTTCGTCTCACCCCATGGGTTCGGGAAGTCCGCTCCCATCATGATCATACCACCACGTGGACCGCGCAATGTTTTGTGCGTAGTTGTGGTCACAATATGACAGTGCGGCATAGGGTCATTTAAAATACCCTTTGCAATCATTCCTGAGGGATGAGAGATGTCTGCTAACAGAATCGCACCTACTTCATCAGCGATCTCACGGAAACGCTCGAAGTCGATGTCACGCGAATATGCGGATGCACCTGCGATGATCATGCGAGGTTTCACCTGCTTGGCTTTCTCCTCGATCTTATCGTAGTTCAATAAGCCTGTTTCTTCGTCTACCCCGTAAAATTCCGCATTGTAGGTCTTTCCTGAGAAATTGACCGGAGAACCGTGTGTCAAGTGTCCACCGTGGCTTAAATCAAACCCTAGAACGGTATCACCGGGCTTCATTACAGCGAGATAAACTGCTGCATTCGCCTGAGAACCGGAGTGTGGCTGCACATTCACGTAGGCTGCACCGTAGAGTTCCTTAGCACGATCGCGCGCGAGATCTTCGACGATATCTACCACTTCACAACCGCCGTAATAGCGCTTTCCTGGGTAGCCTTCTGCGTATTTGTTGGTCAAAACTGAACCTTGCGCTTCCATCACTTGCTCAGAGGCAAAGTTTTCAGAGGCGATTAGCTCGATGCCATTGATCTGGCGCTGGTGTTCCTTTGTGATAAGGTCGAAAATCTTGGTATCTCTCATGGTACATTTTCTTAAACCACAAAATTACTACGTAGACTCGAGATTTGACGGAAGAATTGGTGCCTATTCAAAGGGATCCGACCACCGTTTATCCACATATAGATTTACCCCCGTGAGCGTTTTGATAAAATTCTCTAAGTCCTCTCGTTCTGTGGAAGTTAGCTCTAGTTGTACCCGGTTATTTCCCCGTACCAATTTTGGATCGACCGTCACGTTATTCACATCCGGTATCAC
>CATITW010000367.1 GCA_949547975.1 Cryomorphaceae bacterium
AGGGATTTGCGACTCATGCCCTCAGGACATTGTAGTGGGTCCGGATGGCCGTGGTAGCTCTTGTCTGTCGTAGAAAAGATGGCCATGCGGTTAAACAATGGAAGGATCTTCGTGCCACATTCGCTCATGTCCGTTTTCCACAGTTCGAAGTGTCCGCCATAGCTCTCGTCCCAATCTTTATTGAGGTAGACCAAGACGTTAATGCGACGGTCTAAGTCTAAGGTTTTGTGCTTGTTGAAATCCACGTGAATTTTCAGAAACCCACCCGGCTTGATCTCGTGTTGGCCAGCACCATGGAAATAAGGGTCATTGACCAAGGTCTCTTCGATACCTGTGAGTTCTTGCAAGAAATTCAGAAACGGTTCAGAATTTAAATAATGCATGAACGCTTTGGTCTTCTCACCGAAAAAACGCTCGCCTTTAGAACCGAATTTCACTTGAACATCATCGGCGTAGTTGGTCGTGTCTTTTTTGCTGAGATCGGGGAATTCGGCGAGAATTTCATTGAGCTTCTCCTCGTCGAAGACGTTGTCAAAATATATCGAAGGGAAGGGCTCCGCGTTTTTATACGCGTCCTTGAATTTGGCTGCAACTGCTTGCAGGTCTCTGTATTCTTCGCTTAAAAATGCACTCATGCTATTCTCCGTTAGAAGGCTAAGATACTAAACCTACCCTAAGGGTAGGGGGGCTAATTCTGCACTGTGGCGATGATGAATTTGCGGTTCACTGCAAGTACCGCTAAAACAATTCCTCCACGAATTACAGCACCTAAGAAACCGGCAACAGGCAAGTACATTACAATGCCGAATACAAGGGCACCAACTACAACGATTTTCACATAGGTAGCACTGAAGGGGAGCATGCTTGATTTACGGTAGATGAGTACCGCTTTCATCGCATTGAACAAGAACATGGAAATAACCCCGCTGTAGGCAACCCCAACAATGCCGTAGGCCGGAATGAAATAGAGGTTCAGTGCAATGACCAGAGTGATGAGGACCGTTGAGAAGTAAAAGTTGAACCTGAAGTAGGGACTGTTTCCTATAATCTCGCCGTTTGAGCCAAAAGAGGAATCGATGAATCGAGCCAAAAGCACCCAACCGACCACGGGAATGGCAGCGTTAAATCGTTCGCTGTTGGGAATGAGTGAGAAAATCCAGTCGATGTTGGATAGAATCATGATGACCATCAAGACGTTCACAAGCACCTGTATGGTGGCTGTTTTCTTGTACAATTTTGACAGCATGGTGGTGTTGTTGGTATTCCAGGCCTTTGCAAACTGGGGGGCGAGCATTTGGTTGATTGGACGTTTTATGCCGTCAATAACTGAACCCATGAAAAAGGCAATGCCGTAAATACCCACGCTGCTATAGTCGGTGAGCAAGGACAGCATTTGAATATCTATGGTCGACAGCCCGAAGGTAACGACAGTGGTCATTACGCTGTAGCGCATGAAAGTGCGTACCACTGAAGGAAAGGCGGTGAAGGTGTGTTTTAAATGGAATTGGACACCGACTCTTTTCCAAGCATAATAGAGCCCTCCCAAACCAAGTCCTAGGGTGCCCATACCGAAGAACAGCATCCAATGGATGAAGCCAAAGCTGGACCATAATATGATTAATCCGCCTACGAGCATTACGCTGCGCAGTCCAATGTTTTTGAGAAAAAGAGGCACAGCGATGCGCTTGGTAGTGGCGCTCACGCTCGTAGCACTCAGAAGCGCCATATTACCCGCTACCGTGAATCCAAGCACAGGCAATAACCACGTGTAGGTTTCCAAATGAAAAATGGGCGCGAGCAGCGGTCCACAAAGCGCCATCAATGCTCCAGACCCGAGGATAAGTGCCGTGTTTTTGCTAAAAATAGTTTGCTTGAAATGGTCCCCTACGCTTTCGTCTGCGTGAAATTTTGTGTACGCCCGGTGGTTCCCGAAAAGAAGAATGTTGGCCAATAATATGGTGGTTCGCTCAATCCAACGGTATACGCCTAATTCGCCCGTACTGAAGAGCTTGGGCAAAAGCCAGATGTTCAAGATAACGCCGATGCC
>CATITW010000368.1 GCA_949547975.1 Cryomorphaceae bacterium
GTAAACACACCGCCAGGGTTTAATGAGGTAAGCGTCGCACAAGGTGGATTGAAAAGACAAGAATTCGCATTTCCATAATTCCCAGCAGAACTTAAATTACCACCGGAGGCGCTAAACTCTATGTTTTGCGAGGAACAGTTGGGGTTAGGATAGGCATCAGATGCCGTAATTTTGAAACGAACCGTATCTCCTGGGAATACTTCAGTGTAGTAGTATATCGTATCTCCTGCGGTGTTGGTAACCGGAGTTAATACCGTCGCATTCATCAAAGAGTTATCGGGAGTTAATGACATATCAGGAGCTTCGTCAACAAAAGCGGATGAACACAATCCAGTCGGAGGAGTACAAGACAAAGTGACAATCGGGATATCTCTATAAATTTCTCCTACTTTCTGACCACAGCGCCACTCTTCGATCACAACACATGTCGCCCATGATCCCGCTACGCCGGAGTTAAAGGTAACCTCACCGGTTTCACCATCGATGGATGCTGGTGTTGAAGAAGAACCGCTAGGCAATGGACTATTCCACGTATATCCAGAGACAAAATTCACAGAGTTGGATGATGGATTTGCTGAATACGAAGAAGCATCCCACGGATACGACCAGTTGTAGTAGAGTGAATCCAAATCAGGATCATAACCGAGGTTATTATAGACAACATCTACTCCCGTACAAGAAATGACCTGCGGGTCTTCTAGGAAGTTTGGTGAGCTGTCATAACAAGACGGGTTTGCTGTAGTACCCGCCGAAAGTGCAGTTGTAGAACCCGGTGGGGTGTATGGATACATGATGGCGCGCAATAGGTAGCTTGCACCACCTGGACTTACAACATTTGTAATACTACTCGGGCGGCAACAGCTGCTCCATGTAAAATACCAACCTGAAGCTGGAGGCGTTCCCGTCAGCGTGATGTCTCCTGAACGGTAGACATATTTCTGCATTTTACCCGTTCCGGAAGTTGCCCCAGCACATGTCGTAGTTCCGGTGTAACAAGAAGGAACAACGTCCGTAGTGCTGATGAACGCACAAGAAATACTCACACCCGCATTTGTTGCGAGCGATTGTGCTGAAGTTGGCAACGTGATACCTCCACACTCGCGGTAAAGCACAAGCGTAAACTGGTATTTGCCGTTGGGTTTACATTTCCATACAATCTCACCACCTAAAAGGTGCGAGGCAAAGCCTTGAAAAGACATCAAGGAAAGCACTGCAATGGCTAGAAAACGTTTCAAATTCATAATAGTCAGGTTGAACATCGAAAATAAGGCAATTTTTCATGAGAAAAAAGCCTTTCAGTCAATGGCTTACGAACAATGAGTAAACGACATAAGTCACTGATTTACAGATGTAATGATTAGAGATTTACCGCTTTGAAATCTTATTGAACGAGATGGCGCGTTGACGACTGCTCTTGTGACGGCCTACTTCAAAGTCGCGTTTTGCAATATGCTTCGTTCCACGTCCTTGCACTCGAGCACGCCACATGCGCCAGGATTTTGGCTTCATTTGGTTGCGCATCAGTGCGATAGTTTCAGCCTCTGAAATACCAAATTGGGCCGTAATGGCATCAAAAGGTGTGCGATCTTCCCAAGCCATTTCGACTATGCGATCTACTTCACTATCTGTAAGTTTTTTAACTACTGCAGAACCTTTCAATGTATGGAATCGTTTTACGGTTATGCACAAGAAACAACACTTGCCTGAAAAAGTTTGCGCCACGTGCGGTAGACCCTTCACATGGCGCAAAAAATGGGAGCGAGATTGGGAAAATGTAAAGTATTGCAGTAAGCGCTGCAGCAGCAATAAATTATCTGTATAGGTTTCTCGAAATAACGACCTTTTGAATTTCAGAAGTGCCCTCCCCTATGGTACAGAGCTTACAATCTCGGTAGAATTTCTCTACAGGATAGTCCTTCGTGTAACCATAGCCACCAAAGACCTGAACAGCTTCATTTGCTACTTCTGTTGAAATCTCTGAAGCATATAATTTAGCCATGGCACTTTCCTGTGTCATGGGTTTACCCTCTTCTTTCAAAGCGCCCGCATGGCGAGTCATTAGTTCTGCCGCATAGACTTTAGTCGACATTTCAGCGAGTTTAAAACTCACTCCTTGAAACGAGCGAATTTTCTTACCGAACTGTACCCTTTCATCTGCATAGCTTATGGCCGCATCCATTGATCCGCGTGCAATTCCAACGGAAAGTGCAGCAATAGAAATACGTCCACCGTCTAATATTTTCATAGATTGAATAAAACCTTCTCCAACCTTGCCTAACACGTTTTCTTTTGGGACTCGACAATCATCAAAAAATAAACAAGCCGTCTCTGAGGCGCGCATACCCAATTTATTTTCTTTCTGCCCAGCTGTAAAACCGGGGGTACTCTTCTCAACTACAAATGCGGTCATCCCATGAGAATCGCCTTTTTCACCTGTTCGCGCAATGACTACTGCGATCTCAGAGCTAATGGCATGGGTAATCCAATTTTTAGAACCATTCAATACATAATGATCTCCATCTAAGACGGCTGTAGTATCCATACCTCCTGCATCAGACCCCGTTCCAGTCTCAGTAAGACCCCAGGCGCCGATCCATTCAGCAGTAGCCAACTTCGGTAACCATTTCTTCTTCTGCGCTTCAGTTCCAAACTGCATAATATGGCCTGTACAAAGCGAATTATGTGCTGCAA
>CATITW010000369.1 GCA_949547975.1 Cryomorphaceae bacterium
AACCCGCACCCGCTGTTTGTGAAGTTTGTCGCAGCAGCGGATACATTCCGCCAAAACAAATAATTCATGGAGAATCAGAAAAGCGGCATGGACCGCAATCAAATCATCGGCTTCGTGCTTATCGCAGTCATCATGGTCGGTTTCGGCTGGTGGCAAAGCAACAATGCACCTGAAGTCGCTCCGGTAGAAACGGATGCTGTTGAAGTAATAGAGACGGAAGCAGGCGCTGCGGCACCTTCTGCGGATCTAGCAACAGATACAAAACAAGCACTTTTAGACAGCGCATTCGCAGGTTTAGATGCCATCGCGGACAGCAATGTGTTTGTCGCGCAGGAGATCAAGCTAAGCAACAGCAATGTAGCGCTTACGTTTAGCACTGCCGGTGCGAAAATGACCAAAGCGGCATTGTTGAACTACCACAGTTATGACGATACAGCGAAGGTTGATCCGTTGCACCTTGTGGATGGCAACCAAGTGTTCGATGTACGCTTGCCGGAAGGTGAGGGGCTGAACGCGAAGCAGTTTGATGTGGTTTCTCAGAGCGCACGATCTGTAGTGTTGAGCGATGGAACTACACGTGTGGAGATCAGCTTGCCTGAGTCGGGTTACGATTTTGATTTTGTGATTAGCGGAACTACGGCAAACACTGGAAAGGCTGAGGTCTTCTGGGAGCGCGCCGCACAGCGTACGGAAAAAGGAATAAGCACGGAGCGTCAGTATTCGACCTTCACGTATCAGGAAACCAAAGACGGCGATGTGGAGCACCTCTCTGGTAGAGGTGGAGACGATAACGAGGAGGTTGAAGCCATGAATTGGTTGGCGCAAAAGCAACGTTTCTTCTCGATCATCGTGCACCCAGAGAGCGGATTTGAGTCGGGGAAATTGGCCACAGTGAATGGCGGTGACGAAGACAATGATTTGATCAAGGAATACAGCGCGACGGCGGTGATCGATCAAACCTTAACGGGCGCGTACACGCTGCCTTTCAAGATGTTTGTCGGTCCAAACCAGTATGCACTTTTGAAGTCGTACGATCAAGGCTACGAGATGTCCATTAACTTTGGTTGGGGGATCTTTGGATTCATCGGACGTGCCGTGGTGGTGAAAGTATTCAATTGGTTAGAAGGGTACGGATGGAACTACGGTCTGATCATCCTTGTGATGGTGCTCATGATCAAGTTAGCCCTGTCTCCGCTTACGTTCGCATCCTACCGCTCTATGGCGAAGATGCGTGTGCTCAAGCCGGAGATCGATGCCATCAACGAAAAGTTTGGAGATAAGGACCAGGTCGGAAAACAGCAGGCCATTATGGGACTGTACAAAGAAGCGGGCGCTTCGCCACTAGGGGGTTGTGTGCCGGTCATCGTGCAGATGCCTATTCTTTTTGCGATGTTCCGTTTCTTCCCTGCGTCGATCGAGCTTCGTGGACAGTCGTTCCTTTGGGCGACCGATCTTTCTACCTACGATAGCATCATTAGCTGGTCTACGGAAATTCCATTGATCAGTACCTTCTTCGGAAATCACTTGTCGCTGTTCACCCTGTTGATGACCGCTTCGACCATCCTCTACACTTGGATGAACCAGCAAATGACGCCACAGACGGGGTCCAACGAGCAGATGAAGCAGATGCGCGTGATCATGTACCTCATGCCACTGATGTTCATGTTCGTCTTGAACAGTTTCCCTTCTGGTTTGACCTATTACTACTTCCTTTCAAACATCGTAACGTTTACCATGCAGTGGGGAATCCGCAAGACGTTGAACGACGATCTGATCTTGGCCAAAATCCAAGAGAAGCGTTCGAACCCAAAGAGCGGTAAAAAAGGCGGAAGTAAATTCCAAAAACGTCTCGAGGAGATGCAACGTCAGCAGAATCTTAACAGATCTCAGCGCCGCGGTAACCAAGACTAAGGCCTCGCGCCCGTCGCTGTTCTTGTAACGGGAAGAGCGCTTAAAAAAAGCCAACCTAACTTCATCGAAAGTAGGTTGGCTTTTTTTTGTGCGGTGCAGCGTGTGGGGTGTTTTGTGGCGTGTGAACGGTGCGATGCAGCGTTTGGGTTGCGATGCAACGTGTGGGTTGCGGATGGGCTCGTGCGTTGCTGTGGTGCGGGCGAGACGCTGTGTAGCGTGTGGGTTTCTCTGGCGCTCGTAGCTCGCAGTACGGCTCATGGATTGCCTTGGAGCGTATGCGTTGCTCTAGCGCTCGTGACTCGCAGTAGGGCTCGTGAGTCGCTGCAGGGCTTGTAACTCGCCGCACCGCTCGCGAGTTGCCTCTGGACGTTCCCACAGCTTCGACCCAGCGGAAAGGTATCCGATCGCCAATTTCAATAGTTGCACGCAAAAAAAAACTACGCCCGCGGGGCGTAGTTTTTTTTGGAATGGGTTCCGGAAAAAAGGTCTAGTGAACGTGATTCACAGTTCCGTTTACGTAATCGTAGTCGCCAGATCCGTCTTGACGTAGTTGCCAGATGATCGTTGCAACGCTGAGGTCTGCGTCGAAAGGAAGTGTCGGCAGCTCAATCTCAAACTGGAACGGCGTGTAGCGCGTACCGTAGATATCACCTGCAGCATATGCACCGCCTAGTGGGTTGATGTCGCCGAGGTTCATACCCCAAGCGCCTAATGTAGTTACGGTCGTATCTGCAGTGGCAGCATCGTCACTTTCTGTCCAACCTGTAACCGCTTTGGTCGCGTGTCCGAAGAGTGTTTCGTCGTGCGTGTAGATGGTTCCAGATTTGATCAATGCAACACCGCCTACGACTGCTGCGTCTTGAGCCCAAGTGGTTGGCGTAGCGCCTGAACCAGTGGTTACGAGGGGAACTGAACTTACTTGGTTCAGATCAACACCATTGCCGTAATCGCGCGCTTCAACACCGTTAAGAAGGAGGTAAGACTGGATCATATATACTTGGTCCAATTTCGTTTCAAGCACCTTCACACGTGGGTACACCACCAAGCGCGTTGAATCTTTTACCACATCAGCTTCCAAACCGAAGGCTACTTCTGCAAGCGTTGCCGCTCCAGCTGCTGCAGTAGGGCTTTGACCTACATCTTCGTTATTTACGTAGAAGTTCGGCACCCCTGAAGTCGGGAAGTTGTCACCGATCGTTCCTGTTACGGGCGCATTTTGTGCAAACCAATCGTTACCCGTGTGGTTCGCGATCAATACTACGCTATCGCCTAGTACACCGTCAATCATGGTCATTACTTCTGCACCGTTAGGACAGAACTGACACCAAGTTCCTGTAGTTTCGATCACGAGCGGACGTGCTGTGCTAGAAACCGTTAGTGAATCCCCTGGATAGGTCACTGGTTCCCCAGCAGGACCGTTCGTGTCACACGAGGTCATAAACATAGCGCCTGCAACTGCGCCAAGAGCGATTATCTTTTTCATTTCAAGTTTATTTGAGTTCTTAAAAATAGTCTAAATTCTTTAATGAGCATCGCCTGAAAAGTAAACGGGCAAATGGTCCGAGTATCCGTTCACAAAAAATGTGCCTTGCCACCGCTTTTTAGGCTTGAATCCGCCCCATTTGCGGTCTTCTTCGAGCAATAGATCCATCGAGAGAACGCTCGTGGTGACCCGTTTGTTTTTACTGATTCCTAGATCGATGTGCTGCCACCGCCCTTTGTATTTGTAGCTTCCTGAGCTGGGTTGCAGTCCGGGAACGGTCCTGCGCTCGGGTTCCATCCAGCCCCGCTGTAGCGCCGCGCGGTAGGCCTTTGCGCTGGGTCCGTCGTTAAAATCACCACAGATCAGCACGGGACTTTTCGCCGTGTCTAAGGGGCCTATGACTCGGTTCAGCTGGTAGGCGCGTTTGGGCGCTGTGGCTGCCGCGCCGCCACGTTTCGAGCTAAAGTGCACTACAGCGAGGTGCTGCAAGGTGCTATCGGCATTCCTATAAGAGAGCACTAGGGCATCGCGGGTTTTCATCGTGTCGTTGGCATAGCGGATGCGATCGGTAGTCTGCAGCGATACCAGGTCCGTATTCACTAAGGCACCGCAGTCGATGCCCCGAAAATCGGGACTGTCGTAATGTACCACACGCCAGTTGCCGAGCTGGCGAAGGGCCTTGTGTCCTGCGAGATCCTGCAGCACTCCACGAGTTTCTACTTCACACAAAGCGATGACTTCTACGGGGCCCTTTGCGTGGTAGAGGGCGAGTCGCAATGCTCGAGCCGTTTGTCGTAGTGCGAGCCGGTAGCGTATGGATCCGTATTCTTTAGCGCTGTGGGGCAAAAATTCGTGGTCCGCACGGCCGTTGTCGTGGATGGTGTCAAAGAGGTTTTCCACGTTGTAAAAAAGTACGCTCTGACTCTGCACGTTTAAAGTGAGCAGCAGTGCAAATCCAAGAAGTAAGTGACGCATGGTTTTAGGGAACTAAGGTGACGGTTTGGCTAACCGCTCCGAAGGGGTGGTCGATGCGAACAGTCATCTTGCCTAGACCCCAGTCTGAAACGGGAAGTACTAACGTCTTGCCTTGTATAATCGTATGTTCCGTTCCTAATAGGCGTGGGTAGTATTTGCTGTTGAAGGTCTCGCTGTGGACTATTTTTCCAGCCTCATTCGTGATGGTGATGGGTGCAGTTATGGCGCTCATGTACTGGATCGACAGAACCAATTTTTCCGTGCGTTTCACCCTTTTCTGCAACACCTTCGCCGGCTGCTTGCGGTAAGAAGAAAGTGCGGCGAGCCAAGGCGCATAGTCGTAGGTGTACAACTTTCCGCTGCTCAAATGATTCACTTCGTCGGTGACATACAGCGTCGTTCCCTCTCCAAAAACGACCGATTCCTTCTGAGATATGCCGGCCCAAACGGGCAGGTCGACAAGCGTTCCTGAGGCGTCGGGTACTAAGAAATGTATGTTCGGACCCGAAAGCAGTGCGGTGAGTTTTTTGCCGGGGTGGTAGTCCGCGCCTGCGACCCATTGCTCAAACAGACTTTCGCCTTGCAAGTAGACGCTGTCTGTGGCGAACACAGTGTAGTTGCCCGGATTTTTTGAGAGTACATATTTACGTGCATACCCGTTGCAAGGCTCGGTGCGGTTTTTTGACCACACCACAAGCGCTGTGGAGGTGGCATAGAAGCCTTCAAAGTCGTACTGGCGGGAGCTGGGTTTTGGCGGGAAGCCATGCTGTTCCCCGCAGCGGAATTTTATTTCGGTGGCGCTGCCCCAGCCGCGACGAAGCTGGGCTTTGGAGATTTTGTAGATGACCAAGTCTTTTCGGGTGTTGCGGTTGTTGCCAAAGTCGCCGATGTAGAGGTAGAGCGCGTCTTGTGCTAAACTTTCCCAGTCGCGGTTGTCGAGGCCGAAGTCGTCGAGGTCGATGGCGCGCAACAGGCGTCCGTCGTGATGAATTTCATAGAGTACGGGATCGTTCCCGCTGTCATTTATGGTGTAGAGCGAAGAGTCTGTGGCCCACTCTAGTGCGCTACTTTCGTTGATTTCTTGGGGCAATTGGGCAGTGGTATGCTGCGCGAAAATGGGCAGATGGATACCAAAAACGAAGATCCAAAGGAGGGGGTGGATGCGGTGCATAGGAAGGGTTAGGGTGGGTAGGTGAATTTACTGGAAATGAAGCAAAGAAGAGTCGCCGTAGCTCAAAAAGCGGTAATCGTTCTCGAGCGCGTGCTGGTACACTTTTCGCCAGTCCTCGCCAATGCCTGCACTGACCAGCAAAAGCAAGGTGCTGCCGGGCTGGTGGAAGTTGGTGATGATGCCTTGCACAGATTTCATGCGGTATCCGGGACGGATCATCAGGCGTGTTTTTAAAGCAATGCTGGAGAGCTGGGCCTGTTGCAGATGGGCGAGCAGGGCGGTGAATGCGGCGCGGGTGGTGGTGGACTGGGGGAGGTCGTAGGCATCGAATTGGTCCAGATCGGTGAGTGTGCCGCTTTCTAAGAGTCGTGTACCGATCCAGTGGCAGCTCTCTAAAGTGCGTAAACTCGTGGTTCCGACTGCAAATTTAGGTCCCTCGTGCTCGAGGTAGCTTTTGAGCCAGTTGCGGTCTACAATGATTTCTTCCGCGTGCATGTCGTGTGCATCTACAGCCCCGTCGGAGAGCGGTTTGAAGGTTCCTGCGCCCACGTGCAAGGTGACTTCCACCCGCTGGTGCCCTGCGGACTGCAGTGCTGAAAAAATGTGGGGCGTGAAGTGCAGTCCTGCGGTAGGTGCGGCCACGGAGCCGTTGCTTGCGGCATAGACGGTTTGGTAGCGGTTGACATCCTCCGCATCGGCCTCGCGATTCATGTAGGGCGGTAGCGGGATTTTTCCCGCCAATTCCAAAATGTGACTGAACGTATCTGTGCTGTTCCAGCGGAAGGAAATGACAAACATGTCGCCCATGCGCTCGCCTTTTTCAGCCGTTAGTCGAAGAGTCGGGCTCAGGTCCAGGTGCAGCGGATGGTCCTTCCAACGCTTGAGATTGCCCACGAGGCATTCAAAGTACACCTGTTCACGCGCTTCCATGCTCTCTTCCACGCTTTGCTGGTGCGGGGTAAGGCAAAAGACTTCGATGGGTTTAGCTCCTTCGGTTTTGGTGAAGTGCAGGCGCGCTTTCACAACGCGTGTGTTGTTGAAAATGAGCTGACTGTGGGCGGGGAGTGCGGCGGGTAGATCGGTGAAACTACGGTCGTGGATGTCCTGGTCGTAGATCAAAAGTTTGCTCTGGTCGCGCTGCTCGAGCGGGTGCGTAGCGATCCGTTCCTGGGGTAAGTCGTAGTGAAAATCCGATTTTTGCATGTGCGCTTTCTTTTCCGTCTACGCAAATTTAACGTTCGTTACTTTAGCGGAACCAATTTCATCCTGTTCATGGGCAAGAGAATTTTCATTTCCACCACC
>CATITW010000370.1 GCA_949547975.1 Cryomorphaceae bacterium
TAGTATGCCCTTACGGCAGACTCCAAGGAGTCCTTCTCGATCGAAATTCATTAGTCATCATTTACGATTGGATTCGAGGAGAACCTCGGGCTAAAGGCAAACGCAAAACGGAAGAATCACCCAAAGGAGACTGCGTAGATTGTGGACTATGCGTTCAGGTGTGTCCAACGGGGATCGATATACGCAACGGTACGCAGCTCGAATGCGTGAACTGTACAGCATGTATCGATGTCTGTGATAGTGTCATGGAAAAGGTTGGACTGGAGCCTGGTTTGATTCGTTTTGACAGTACAAATGGGGTAGAACAAGGCAAGCGTAACATTATGACTCCACGGGTTTGGGCCTATATCGGTGTGATGATTGCTATGATGGGAGTGGTTATTACTATGCTAGCGACCCGAAGTGAAGTCGAGACCATGGTTATGCGAATGCCGGGTAAACTCTTTGAGAAGAATGGTACTACGATAGAAAACGCATACAACTTTACCGTGATCAACAAAACAGACGCTGCTAAAACCGTATATCTTGAACTGATCGAACCTGTTGGAACCATTCGTTTGACTGGCGGTGACTCTATCAGGATGACCGCTGAAGACATCGTTCACGGAGCAATGATAGTGGCCATAGAACGCGAGGTTCTTGAAGCAGAGAAAACCAAAGTGATTTTCCGAATAACAGACAACAAAGGCCATGAGATTGATCGTGTAAAAACGAATTTTTTAGGCCCGTTAGTACGAAAGTAAGATGAGTAAGATTCGATTTAATTGGGGTTGGGGCATTGTAGTGACCATGTCACTTTTTGTAGCATTAATGGGCTATACGGTCTATCTTACTTTTCAAAATGACTATATTTTAGAGTCGGACACGTATTATGAAGACACCCTTGAATATGACAAGGTTATGCAGGCTGAAGTTTTGGGCAAGACCCTCTTTAAGGACCAATTCTGGAATGCTGACACTCTCGGAAATATTCGCTTGTCCCTGCCGATGAAAGTAGATTCCGTCCATTGCCTCTTGATTCATCCGGAGAATAGTGCCTACGACCGCATACTCAACGTATTGCATCAAGAAAATAAGCTCTTGTTGCGTTTTGAAGAAATTCCGAATGAAGGGATGCTGTGGCGTGTCGAACTCAGCGCATTCATCGGTGCGAATCACGCATTGCTCAGAAAGCGATGGAAACACTAGGTCTACTTTCAGGGGCCTTCATTTTAGGCCTTAGCTCCAGTGCTCACTGCAGTCTGATGTGCGGACCCGTGCAGTCTGCTTGGCTTAATGCAACGAGTGCGTTTGCACTAGGTGTCTATCATGTGGGAAGATTGCTAAGCTACGTGCTCATAGCATTAGGCTTTTATTCGCTAGGAAAAGCCGGTATCATTTCATTATCCGCATCAAAGGGCACATTAATGCTTGGAATCAGCCTCATCTTTGGAGCGCTGATGTACATTTCTGTCGAGTATCTACTACCGAGTTCATGGACGCGTCCCTTACTACGACTCTCAAGCAGGGCAGGTCGACTTTCAGTGGTCCCCCGATTATTCACTTTCGGTGCGATTAATGGATTATTGCCGTGCGGTATGGTTTGGATGGCAGCAAGTCTGTCCACACAACTCTCGTCCGTGCTACTTTTACCTGTCCTTATGGGGGCCTTTCTTTTAGGTACCATGCCGGCCTTACTGGGAGTGGGTGCCTTTAAAAATGCGTTGGTACGATGGACCTTAAAGTATCCTAACCGTGGCCAATTCCTTCCCACAAAACTCCGCATTCCGCTGCTCGTTTTCTTGCTTGGCATCATCTTCGCCACTCGCGGCTACTATTTCGGTGATCAGCTACAATCTTCAGGCAACCAAAACGACCCATCTGCAGTCTGCCTTCCTATTCCCCACTAAAAAAGCCCGGACTACAGTGCTGTAATCCGGGCCATTTGATCGGTTCTAGGTAGAAAGGATGGGTATTCCTTGCCTCATTACTCGTGCAACACCACTAGAGGGCTGTCGTGCTGAAGTGCGAGACTTTTCGTCGCGCTGCTGTGAAATAATCCTTGTAACAAACTACGTTTGTGGTGCACCGCAACGGTCAACTGCGGCTGGACAAGGTGTTCTGCAGTTGCCAAACCGCCAGAGAGGTTTTTGTGAAAGACCTTCACTAGATCCAACTCTTCAAAGCGTCCGAAACCGGCTTCTTGCGGCTCGTTGACGACTTGGACTGCCTGTGCATCCGCATCAAGCTCATTTTTGATCGTACTCCATTCCTTTTTTACACTGTCGGATAAGCCGAGGCCATCCGTGGCAAAAAGTACATTCTGAATAGGAAATGAAAACTCCGATTTTTCAGGAATCAGGAATACGGGAACATGAAGCGCATTGATGATATGACTTGCATTTGTGCCTAGCTGATGGTCCAGCCAGTCTTGAACCCCGTGCGTGGCCATAACCACCCAAATATTGCTTTTGTCGCGGCTAAGGTGCTGCAGTTCTTCTTTCAAAGGAAAGACAGTCACCTTGCTTTGACAAGGAATGTGAGCGGGGATGTTTTTCAGGAAATCATCCATGCTCTCCTGTGCATTTTTCGCTAGCATCTCGGTTAGGGATCCGGAGAATGTGGCAGAGGTATTAGGAATGGCGTAGCTGTGAACGGGCATGATTCCTGCACCGATCTGTTCGGCAAGGCCTAAGGCGTAGTTCAAAGCATGTTTCGATAATGCACTGAAGTCTACAGGAAGTACGATAGTTTTCATTTGGCTGTGATGCAATTCAGGTTTATATCCTCTAAAGTAGCATCACAGCCGAACGAATTCGTTGATAATTATCAGTCCGTGAAGGAATTATCCTTTCTGTGCCTTGACCACATTTTGCCAAGGTCCAGCGTTGATCGACTCGATGCCAGCACCGCTCAAAAGGCCTTGAACAGACCCAGCACGAGCGCCACTGCGACAGCACAAGATGACAGAAGGTGCCTTTTTCATCTTAGCGAGCTTGCTTTGAAATTGACCCGTAGGAATATTGATACTACCCGGCGCATGTCCGCTTGCAAATTCAGCCGGTGAACGCACATCGACGATCATCGCTCCGTTGTTTAATGCCGCTTGTAAGGCTTCCGATTTTTTATTTGAACCTCCGAAGAGTGCAGAAAATAGTCCCATGAGAATGTGTTTTTAAATTCAATTCAAAGCTATGGGAGGCAACGATACGTTGCTGTGACACTACTCACGATGCACGAGGGTGCCGTCTTCCGTCGGGCTTTCGGTGATTTCCCATCGGTTTCCGTCCGGGTCGATCAGTAAAAAGCTTTGCTCGCCCCACGGGTGTTCTTTCGGTGGTCCGGCATCTGAATTCCCAAACTCATTCTGGAGTTCCAAGGTGCGCTCATAAGCGGCAGCGATGTCTCGTACGGTCAGTCCTACGCTGCTGTGGTTGCGTGCAGAGTCTGAAGAGAAGTGCTTCGCGGCAGTACCGGTGGGGAGGAAAAAGGCGAAGCGGAATCCGGAGGGCAGCACAAATTCTGCGAATCCTTTATTCTCAAAGTGGGGTTCTAGTTGTAATAATTGGCGCCAAAAGTCTGTGATGCGGGAGACGTCAGTGGTGGTGAGAACCAGATGGGAATTGGTCAAGAAATTCATAACAAATGATCGGCAGCGATGGATGCGACCTGCGTATTTTGCTTCGTACTCATCCCGTATCCCAAGCCTAAAATCCAGCCTTTGACCATGGGAATGAGCTTGTGTGAACGGAACTGCTCGTCTTCGTTGTAGTCGACATCGATGGTGATGGGTTGGTAGATGCCCTTGGAGCGCAGATCTTCGGCACATGCGATGCTGTCTTCCGCTTCTTTGAAGAGTCTCGTAATCATGTCCGTGATCAGCGGCTCACGTTTTTTACGAAGGACATAATGAACGCCCTTGCCCGGCCGGCGAAAGGCCACAACGGTTGCATAGACGCTAGATCCGCCGATGTTTTGAGAATCGCTGCCTATGCTCAGCTCAGCTTGCGGATGTTCACGCAAATAGGCCTTGACATAATCCGACAGATCTTCAACAGGCGTACCATCAAGTTTCCGATATTGCAAGCTCATATTCGTAAAGTTCAACAATGTTTAGCAGAGAAGAAAAGAAACAGCTCAATACTTCCTTTTTTAAACGCTTTAAGCACCACA
>CATITW010000371.1 GCA_949547975.1 Cryomorphaceae bacterium
GTAGTAGTCGCGGTTTTCCTCTGCAATATCATTTGGATGAAGTTTTCCTGTGCGGATCGCTTCAGCATCTTCTTTTTTAGCCGGCACCCAAATACGTCCATCGTTACGCAACGACTCCGACATCAAGGTGAGCTTACTTTGATTCTCACCACTTACTGGAATACAGGTTGGGTGAATCTGAGTGAAACACGGATTGGCCATGAATGCCCCCTTGCGGTGTGCTTTCCATGCTGCGGTCACATTCGATCCCATCGCATTTGTCGAGAGGAAGAATACGTTTCCGTATCCACCCGTACACAACAACACTGCGTGTGCTCCGTGACGCTCGAACTCACCTGTTACCAGGTTTTTAGCGATGATACCACGAGCCTTGCCGTCCACCATAACCAATTCTTGCATCTCGTGACGAGCGTACATTTTCACACGGCCTTTAGCGATCTGACGGTTCAGTGCAGAATACGCCCCTAGGAGCAACTGCTGACCCGTCTGACCCTTCGCGTAGAACGTACGGCTTACCTGTACACCACCGAACGAACGGTTGTCGAGCAAACCACCATAGTCGCGTGCAAAAGGAACCCCTTGAGCGACACACTGATCGATGATGTTACGGCTCACCTCTGCTAGGCGGTGTACGTTCGCTTCGCGTGAACGGTAGTCACCACCCTTAATGGTATCATAGAACAGACGGTACACTGAGTCACCGTCATTTTGGTAATTTTTTGCTGCGTTGATCCCACCTTGTGCTGCGATCGAGTGCGCACGACGCGGTGAATCTTGGAAACAAAACGCTTTTACGTTGTACCCCATCTCTGCTAGAGATGCCGCCGCAGAGGCACCGGCGAGACCCGTACCTACTACAATCACATCTAAAAGTCGCTTGTTAGCAGGCGACACGAGAGGAATCTCTCCTTTATGCTTGGTCCACTTATTGGCTAAATCGCCCGCTGGAACTTTTGAATCTAATGCCATAGTACGTCTGATTTAGATGGCTTGGCCAGGTTGAACAATAAACAAGAACAGTGCAACTGCGATGAATCCTGCTGGTATCAGCCATGCAAACGCAGCACCCACAGTCTTGATAATCGGAGTGTAACGCTTGTGGTTGATTCCTAATGTTTGGAACGAGCTCTGGAAACCATGGCTCAAGTGGAAAGCTAGACCTAACAACGCCAACACATAGAAACCAGTGTACCACCAGTTTTCAAATGCCGCCACAGTAATGGCCCACAAATCCTTGTACTCCACGCCGTCTACCGTGTATGTTGCTACACTGCCAAAGTGCATTTCATACCAGAAGCTTCTCATGTGTACGATGATAAAAAACAGGGTAAGAATTCCCAGAAGGGCCATCTTACGTGAAGCCCAAGAAGCATTCACTGATTGTCTTTCCTTCACATACCCTACTGGACGTGCTGCCTTGTTCTGGCGAGCAAGAATGATACCGTCTACTGCGTGTAACAAGATGCTAATGTACGTGACGTACGAGAGTACTTTTACTACAGGAAACGTGGTCATAAACAAACCGTACGCATTAAAAGCATCTCTACCTTCTTCTCCAGTAACGAATAATTGAAGGTTACCTAGTAGGTGTCCTACAAGAAAAGTACACAAGAATAAGCCTGTCGCGGCCATCCAGTATTTGCGTGCTAATGAAGAGCCAAAAAGCCCTTTTGAAGTTGTAGCCATAACCAATTTTAAATATTAATAGCCTAATTTTAGCATGTCAAATTTACGTCACAGACTTTAGTCATGCACGTATGTGTGACATAAATCACCTTAGAACTATTCTAAATTAATATAGTCCCTCTATTTATGAGATATCACAAACTAGACCAGAAATTGTTCATTGAAAATAGACGCAAATTCACGGCGCATCTCAAACCAAATGCGCTTGCTGTGTTTACCTCTCAAGATGTCTATCCAACCAGTGCTGACGGACATTTGCCGTTCAAGCAGCACAGTGACATTTTATACCTCAGTGGTGCGGATCAAGAGGAGAGCATACTGGTTCTTTTTCCCGATGCTCACAAGGAAGAGCTCAAAGAAGTATTGTTCCTAAAGGAGACCAATGATTTGATTGCTGTTTGGGAAGGCGCCAAGTATTCTAAGGAAGAGGCGTTTGAGATCAGTGGGATCAAAACCGTCTACTGGCTGAGCCAATTTGAGCGCGTGTTCCAAGAGATGGCTGTAAATGCAGAACGTATCTATATCAATGGCAACGAACATCTCAGAGCGCACGTCGAAACGGAACTTCGTCAAGACCGCATGAACAAATGGATCAAAGAGCACTACCCTGCACACGAGTACGAGCGTTCTCAGCCTATTTTACACCGCGTTCGTGGGACGAAAACGGAAGAAGAAATCAAGGTGATGCGCGAAGCTGCCGCAGTGACTATCAAAGGATACGAGCGTGTGCTGAAGTTCATGAAGCCCGGGGTTTGGGAATATGAACTCGAAGCGGAATTCATGCATGAGTTTTTGATGAATCGATCCCGAGGTTTTGCGTATACGCCCATCATTGCTTCAGGGAATAATGCGAATGTGCTGCACTACATCGAGAACAACGACCAATGCAAAGACGGCGATTTAGTGTTGTTTGATGTAGGCGCAGAGTACGCGAACTATACCTGTGATGTAACGCGCTGTTTTCCTGTGAACGGGAAGTTTACAGCACGTCAAAAAGAAATTTACAATGCCGTTTTGCGCGTTCATGATGGCGCAATAGCGTTGTTGCGTCCGGGCGTAATGCTGGATGAATACCACAAGCAGGTGGGCGATTTGATGACGAAGGAGTTGTTGGAATTGGGTCTTATTAGCCAAAGCGATGTGGATCATCAGGATCCGGCTTGGCCTGCGTATAAAAAGTACTTCATGCACGGGACGAGCCACTACATCGGACTAGATGTGCACGATTATGGACTTTGGACAGTACCTGTTGAAGAAGGCATGATCTTTACTGTGGAGCCGGGCATTTACATTCCTGAAGAAGGCATCGGGATTCGTATCGAAGATGATATCGTGATCACGAAAGAGGGTCATGAGAATTTGACCCGAGCCATTCCAAAGACCGTAGAGGAGATCGAATCGTTCATGGCAAAGTAAATGCCAGAGGTCGATTTTCACGGTGCAACCGTACATTACGAGTTCCGCGGCGTCCCACAGGGGAGTCGCGGAGCTCTTGTTTTACTCCATGGCTTCCTTGAGGATGCTCGAATGTGGGATGCTCTCCTGCACCAATTTCAATCGCACGGCCCAGTGCTTTTAGTGGACCTTCCAGGACACGGCAAGACTCCGAACTTTGGGTATGAACACACTATGGAATTTATGGCCGATGCAGTCCATGCCGTCATCGATGTGCTGGATATGGAAGAGATCATTTTGCTAGGCCACAGCATGGGCGGCTATGTCGCATTGGCCTTCGCAGAGCACTATCCTGAACGATTAGGAGGGTTGGGCTTGTTTTTCTCTACGCCACAAGCCGACAGTGAATCCCGCAGATCTATGCGAGATCGTGCAGCAGCGTTAGTTAAAGA
>CATITW010000372.1 GCA_949547975.1 Cryomorphaceae bacterium
AGCTTAGAACCTGCCCCTACTATCGAGGAAACTCATAGCCCTGCCTTTACCTATTCGGCTGTGCCGACATCCCATCAAAACGAGTTATTGCGGACGCTGAACGTCCCCTACTACATTCTGTACGGAAGTAGTAAATACCATCTCTAGGCAGCAATAACACGCGAATTCACCCGGTATCCATCGGGCTCGCATCGTTTTAATTTTCACCAGTATTTTCTAAAAACAGTACCATGAAAACCATTTGGTTCAGCGCATTAGCGTTAGGCGCGGCTTTAACCGCTTGTAATATGCCAGAGGCAGAATCTTCGGGCGAGCCTACAAAAATTACCATTCTGCAAACCGCCGATATCCACGGCCAAGTCATGCCCCACAGTGAACTCTTCTGGGAAGACGAGCAAATCTCATTCAAAACTTTGGGTGGACTGGCACACATGAAAACCCTCTTCGACCAAGAGCGCGAAGCCAACCCAAACACCATCATTCTTGACGGCGGTGACCTTATTCAAGGTTCGGCAGTTGCAGCCCTATCTAAAGGAGCCGCATTCGGCCCGATCGTGAAGGCTATGAACTATGACTTCTTAATTCCTGGAAACTGGGAAGTGGTTTATGGCAAAGATCAAATGATGAAGGTCCTTAACAGCTACGAGACACCCGTGATTACGGCGAACATGTTCCATGATAATGAAGGAAAAGCACCTATTTTCCCACAGTATTGGATCAAAGAAATTAATGGCAATAAACTAGGGTTCATCTCCTACAATGACCCTGAAGTTCCTGTTCGTCAAAACCCATCTTTCTCAGAAGGGCTTGATTTTGACCCAATTCTAGACAACCTCGAAGATTTAGTAACTACACTCAAAGTAGACGAAGGAGTTGATATCCTTTTTGTGGTTACACACATCGGTATCAGTAAACAATTTGACCTTGCAAACCATCCAGCATTAGCTCAGGTAGATTACGTCTTAGGAAATGACACCCACGAGCGCATCCGCAAACCGCTGCAGGCAGGTCACGCGAAAGTAACCGAACCCGGTGCATTCGCTTCTTTCGTAGGTAAAATGGTGCTCACCGTGCAAAACGGCGAAATCCTCAAAGAGGACTATGAACTCCTTGAGGTGGACCCTGAGGTATATCCTGCTGACCCAGAAGTTGCTGCTGTCATCGAGAATGAACTCGCGCCGTACAGCGATAACGTGAATGAAGTTCTCGGCTATACCACCACCCCGCTCTACCGCTACTTTGTGGTAGAAAACCCGATGGACAACTTCATTACAGATGCTGCCTACTGGAAAAACGGTGTTGATATTGCGCTTTCTAACGGATTCCGTTTCTCGCCACCTATCAATCCTGGTGAAGCAGGAGTTGCACCCATCACACGTGGTGATATTTGGAACATGCTGCCAGTGAATGAAAAAGTCAAAATTGGTAAAGCCAGTGGTGAGCAAATCAAAAATTGGTTAGAGAAAGAACTTCATAATGTGTTTGCAGAAAAGGCATCAGAACGCTTCGGCGGATGGGTGGTACGCTTTTCAGGAATGGAGCTGAAGTTCAATGCTAATGCGCCTAGAGGAGAACGTGTACAAGACATTCATGTAGGCGGTGAGCCGATCGTAATGGACAAACTCTACAAAATGTCAGCTTGTCGTCGTGAAGGAGAGCCTTTACACATGCTTTGTCGTATGCCAAACACTGTTGAAACCGTAGTTATGGATTATACCATCCATGATCTTATCGAGGAATACCTTGCTCATGTTGACACCATTTCTCCAGTTCGTGATGGACGTGCTCAAGCCCTAGATTTAGGCGACAATGTACTTTCACAACTCCCTGGAACAGATTATCACTTCCACTAAACAAAATCACTCATGAAAAAAATCATTCTTTCCCTTGTCATTGCTGCCGGAGCCCTGCTTAGCGCATGCAATGCACCCGCTCAGGAGGCCGTAACTGAAGCTAAACCTGCTGAAGAAATCACAAACAACTACTTTGTGCTAAACCGCAATGTTCAGCAGCTCAAAGCGATCGGTAAAGCTGCAGGAGAATTGGCTACAGCAGATGCGGCTACCTATGGTGAGTTCAATGTCGTTATCTGTGGTAAAGCCGTAAAAGATTTGGCCACCGCCGAAACTATGGTGCCATTTATGGACATTCTAAACGCGAATAACGTGAACGTGATTGCCTGTGGGTTTTCTTTAAAGAAATTCGAGGTAGACACTGCGCTCTTACCCCAAGGAGTAACGGTGGTTCCAAACGGAATCTTGTACGGTTTTGAACTGCAAAAGGACGGCTACTACAGCATCACTTTGTAAAACTATTTTTAATACCCATTCTATCCCCTCTGAAGCATATTCGGAGGGGATTTTTTATGTCTAATTACGACATGAATGCGGCAATCAAAGCCAGCGCTATACCGATCTGAACTGCGAATAATGAAACGCCCTGAAGAATACCTTTTTTAGAAATCTTCAGCAGCTGCGTAATGCGAATTTTCGCTCCTATGGCCCCCATCGCAATGATCAGAAGCCACTTGCCTATACCAGCCATGGATTCCATAGCTGCCTCTGGAAGGAATTGGACCTGAGAGATGATAACCACCCCTACAAACAGTGCAATGAACATCGGGAACTTTGCCTTCGAAGCACTGTCCCCTCTGCGTTTTAAGAAAAATAAGATCAACAATAAGGGCACCATGAATAAGATACGGCCCATCTTCACGATCACCGCCCAGTGCCCCACTTCATCGCCTAAGGTATGTGCGGAGGCGACCACGTGACCGAGCGACTGTAATGTACCTCCGATGAGGGTTGCACTCTGTAGGGTTGAGAAATCGAAGAAATGAGCCACAAGCGGAAGCCCTACTAGGCCGATAAGCCCCAAGGCGTTCACGATACCTAGAGCTAGACCTGTTTCTTCCTCAGATGCCTCTACTAAAGGTGCGGTAGCAGCAATCGCACTAGATCCACAGATCGCACTACCTGCACCTAGGAGGTAACTAAAACCTTTGGAAGATTTGAACACCTTTCCTAAAGCCCATGACAAGGCGAAGGTGGAAAAGACCATAATAACGAGCAGCCATAAAATCTCAGTGCCCATCGTTCGTAAATGTACCGCCTGCAGTCCAAAACCACTCAGAACGATGGATGCTTCTAAGACATGCTTTTCAACGAACTGCAATCCCGGTGCGCAAGTAGAACCATTCATAAACGTATTCCCAGCAACTGCACCCAGCAACAACGCTAAAAGTGTGGCCCCTACCATAGGCACATATTGCCCACCGAACTTCGCGATAAGCGCGATGAAAAGGGAAATAGCTAAACCTGGGGCCAGGGTAGTCAGTCGTTTTTGCATACGTCGAAAATACAGCCAAAAAGATGAAGTTCTGTGACCTCTAGCACGGAGCTAGGCCGCGCAAAAAGTGCACAATCCTTTTGCAGAAATATTTAACTCTGCTAAAGCTAACCCTTGCAACCCTTGAGCCAATTCTACTGGGAGGTCGCGACACTCCACGCGATCACATTCCGTGCACTTCACATGCACATGATCGTGCCGGTGTACCACGGCATCACATCCCGTACAAGCCGCATAAAAAGACGTTCCGTTCTCTTCGAGTGCCTTATGGATCAGCCCATGATCGATCAGTAAACCTAAATTTCGATACAACGAAGTCCGATCAAAAGAAGCTAACCTCAGCTGAAGATCAGACTGTGACAACGCCGCCCCTTCTTGATTCAAAGCCGTCAATAACTCCACACGAATCTTGGTGACTCGCAAGCCTTCATTTTTCAATAGCAATGCAACGTCCATTCTAAAAATTTTGAATCCAACTCACATTCACCGAACGCCCCAAAGCGTCCGCGAAATAGCGTTGTCGGTTAAGATAATCTCTATAGCTGGTATTTGCGATATTCTCCACGCTCAACCTCAGCTGAGGCTCCACATTCCAAATTTTTAATGTCCCGCCTACACTCAGATCGAACACATGATACGCAGCGGGTGGCGCTATAAAATCCAAACGTTTGTCCCAGTGTGTTTGCTGCGCCGCATACCGGTGATCCAGCGCCAATTTCATGTTTCTCCACCCCTTCCATTCCGGCAACTCGTACCGCAAACTGTGCTGAGCGTTCAATGGCGGCATAAAATTCAGTGGTAGATCTTCCGAACGGTTTTCGCCATGCACAAACGCCCAAGTCGCCTCAACATCCCAATGTCGAGCCAAAGCATACCTCAGCTTCAAATCTGCACCCCGCAACAATGCATCGCACTGCTCATAACTGAACACAGGAAACGCTCCTCGTATCGTCAACCTAAATTCTTGCTGCGGTTGCAGATAAATATACCCATCGAAATAGTGCGCATACCCGCCTAACTCTGCGTGTAAACGATCATTCAACCGTCCACGAAGCTGCACACTGGCCTTTAGTCCACGTTCAGAATCCAGTGCTATATTTCCTTCTTCAATCCCGCTGACTCCCTGATGCAAGCCAAACGCATACCGTTCATTAATCCCCGGCGGTCGTTCTCTCAACGCCAATTCCGTCAACACCTCCCACTTTGGATCAAAACGGTACGCTACACTCCCTACCGCCGAAAGCACGTGCCAACCTTCCTGATAACGCAACACCTCTCGCGGCACACCCGTACTCAACACTGCAATATCTCTTACGGTATAGTCGTACCGTGCACCCCATTCTGCACGTATCGCATTTCTTTGCAACCTGCCTAACGCAAAAAGCCCATTGCTAAACGAAGTATAGTTCGGCAACAATGGCAAAATCCCGGTCTCTGGAACATTCCAATTGTTCCGCCCCAGCATCTGCACTCCGATCTGCCAGTGCTCCTGATGCGAAAGCAGCACCTCGTTCTGAAAACTCAACTGCATCAAGCTCAGCGCTGGAATATCACTACGTCCACTCCGGCGCACATCAAACTCTTTTCGATCGTCTACCTGACCCGCCAGATTCCACTCCACCTCCTTGCCCTTCCATTCCGTTTGAACAGAAGTCTTCAGCGTATGGTGCTTCACGTGTTGTCGCGGCGCTTCTATCCCATACGAAAACGCTTCCTCGGTGTAGAACGGCACCTCGCGCATAAAAGCAGACTGTAAATCGGTCAAATTCCCAATGTGACTCCCACGCAAAATGCCAAATTCCGCATCGTAAAAACTGTACTGAACAACCCCTTCTGCGTGTTCACCCCACTGGCGGCGTACCTCAGCATTTACATGTTGCTGGGCCGTCCCCGTGTTGTTAAGAAAATATCCAGGAGCGCGACGGTCGCCAAAACGCTTAAATGTCCCACCGACCTGCCATTGCAACTGCTGCTTTCCTTTGAATAAACGTAGATGCGTAGCTATGCCGCGGCCGTTCGAAACGAGCGTAGTGCGGACTTTTCCATGCACGTGGGGGTCTACCGGGATAGGCGCTGCATCCATGACCACTAGACCGCCCATATGCGTCCCTGGGTAGCGCAAAGTCGCAGCACCAGAAACCACCGCAATCTCACCCGCGGCATTCACATCGATCTCCGGACTGTGATCCGTGGCCCATTGCTGGCCTGTTAGCATCACGCCATTTGTCACGATCGTCAATCTATTTCCGGACAGTCCTTGCACGATCGGAACCCCTACATCCGCTCCATTGCCCAGGGCACTTACTCCAGACAGGGTCGAAAGCAAATCAGTGAAAGAAGTATGCTGCTGTTCGTCTAAAGTCAACAGGGAGATGCGCTGTTCTATAAGCGCACCCTCGTGATGGTCGTGGACATCTACCTCATGCAACATGTTCTGATGGTGCTCCATGGCTAGAGCGATGGAGGTATCCGCGTTGAGCTCGATAAGAAGGTATTGCAGCGGACAGCCGATATGCTGTACGGTCAAATGATACGTTCCTGGGCAGAGGTGGTCGAAAGAAAATTGACCTTGAGGATTCGTCCAAACTTCGCGCCCAACCTCCTGAACGTACACACTGACCTGTTCCATAGGACTGCCATCATGCACATCTGTGACCGCACCCGATAGATCTATAAAACAAGATTGGGCGGTCGCTACATGCCACCACCCAATGCTCAATAGGAATATGTAAATACGTTTACTCAACGATCACCTCAAAAACGACTTCGATATCGGTTTCTCCGCCCGCTTC
The DNA here is from genome assembly GCA_949547975.1 of Cryomorphaceae bacterium. The sequence goes on from CATITW010000372.1 coordinate 6,141, forward strand.
GGTAAGGTCGCCATCTGCAACACCTGCTGCAGACTTCGCCGGTTCGTGACGCAAGGTAACGGTGATGTTTTCTGTCCCTGCCGCTCCTGTGGTAAGCTCAAAGGACAGCCCTACTGGATACCCGTCATTGTCTTGGTCGAGGTAGGCAAAGTTTGCAGAACCTGTGGTGGCAAAGAAGAATTGGTGCTGATCCGCTTCATCAAAAATCTCCGGAGTAATGTCTTCAGCAGGCGTCTCACTTTCATTTAAAACAGTGATAGCGCCTTGGTAGGTCGTATTTGCGAGGAGTGTATCCACAGTAATGACTGGATCATTCCCTCCATCGCCATCCGCATCTACATAATTCAACGTCGCAGTATGCATTCCACCATCAAGATCAATATTCAATGTGGTGATCAATTCTTCATCGTGCGGATCCACCGGATCTACGGGGTCACACGACCAAAGACTCATCGCCATCACTACAGAAGGTACTACCAACCACTTTTTCATTAGGGATATACTTATAATTTAAGCAAACTTATCTCTTTTGCAACACTGTTGCAAGAAGGGTAGGCGAAAAATAAAGCCGGCTTCTCTCTGACAGAAAAACCGGCTCGTAGGTGCTCTTTATGTATTCGGATTATTTGCTATCCTCGTTGATCAAGACAGGTGCATTCCCATCAGTAATAATCAATTTAGCATTCGGTGAAGCAGACAACTTCTCCAACACCTCTAAACTGCGCCACTTTATAATCTCATCGGAAAGTCCCTCTGCCAGCACGCGTTGCGCATCACTCACCCCTTGGGCTTCAATCTTTTTACGCTTTGCTTCCAAACGTTCTTGTTCCAATTCAAACTCCATCCGTTGCGCGATCTGCTCCGCTTCTAGCTTACTCTCTATCGCTTCATACAAACCTGCCGGCAATTTGATGCTCTTCATCAACACCGACTCAATCACAAATCCACGGTCTGTCAGAAGGCTGTCCATATGCATCTTTATCGCATTTTCAATCACCGCACGCTGACCACTGTGCATGTCTTTCGCCATGTATCTAGAACACACATCCGCTGCCGCTGAACGGAATACACTCAAAATCATCACATCCTCGTAACGCTCTCCTACCGTTTGAATCACGTTCGGCGCTTCACTCGACTGTATATGGTAAAGAATAGAAATCTCAGCAAGTACATTTAAACCCTCCTTCGAAGG